>CAMWLY010000080.1 GCA_947175145.1 uncultured Muribaculaceae bacterium
GGCTGCCATTACCACATCTGTCTGTAAGGTTTTCTCAGGACCTCCGTTAACGATGCGTTAAGGCGGTTCGCGCTTTCTTCATAAAAAAAGTAGTGTATCGATAATCGAGACACCTCAATGCTAACTTTGCAACTTAAATCAAATAAATACTCACGATATGCTTGAAGATACCGTCATCAATGAGTTTAGGATTAAGCCAATCAATCCTGAAAAGGTTGTTTCATCTGTAGATGGTGAGACAGCGTATTCCTTGGAATCTATCCCGCACGGAAAATGTGATATACCTACAAAAGAAGAGGAGATGATATCAAACATTCCTGTAACTGACACGACTCTCGGTTTTGAGAAGGATACTGAATGTGATTTTTGCCCATGTTTTCTGACAACATATAATGCGGATAAATCGGAGAACGCGAGTTATGAATATGGTGATCATGCTCCCGGTGAAGAGAAATATCAGGAGGAGTGTCGATTTAACCCATGCGACAAAGTGCTATGCCTTATGTATGAAGGTTATAATGCTGTATTCCCGGGCATAGTCATTGGTCCTCTGACTGAGGAGTACCTTCGTAAACTTTACGATACTGATGAAGAGGTGCATATTAATCATTCATCAGCAGACGAAGTCGTGGAAAAATGGTTGGACTGGAACTGGGATTCGGTAATTGTCCGCCCTCTTGTCCGTCTGAAAAATGACTGGGAAGAAATGGGCGATACAGTGATGGTGAACCGAGTTTATGTTTTCCCATATAAAAAATTTGAAGTATGAGTGAGCAAAATATCGTTAAACAATTAAGTGAGAATCTGTCTAATATCTGTGATGTGAGGGTATCTCACTCAATCCATGAAGGAAAAGTTTCTCCTTGGTCTCTAAGTTTTGAATGTAATAAAGGAAATGAGCTGGATTTGCTTGTAAATATCTTTGGACTCAACCGAGATGAACGACTGGAGAACTTATTTGTATCCATTACATCAGGCGATGGAGATGAGTTATCAAAAAATCATAAAGAGGATTCTCCAAAAATTCTCGCGTTGCACTCATCTTCTCTTCTTGCATTCCTTTGTTTCAGTCAGATCAATAGAGACAATCCTATAAAGATTGATGGCGTTGAGTATGTGGAAGTCATGTTTGAAGTAAAAAACGATGTTATCAGTCCGTCTCTTGGTAAGCCATCTAATATAGACGTTGTGTTATTGAACGAAGATAGAAGTAAGATGCTACTTTTAGAATCAAAATTCACAGAATATCTTAGAGGCGGTCGTGCTTATCTTTCCCCGAATCGATATAAAGAGTTCTTTAACATCCTTCTGAAATCCAAATGCAACTCTTTTAAATTTGAAGCTTCGTTTATGGAGGTGAACCATAAACCGAATTGCAAACATCCAAATTGGAATAAGACTAACGAATATTGTTTGCATCAGGGCAAGAGAACAATGGATTATCTCGGTGGCATAAAACAAGCTTTTAGCCATCTTCTTGGAATTGCAACCGGTCCGGCGCAAATTCAGACTGAAACAAACTCCCACTATAAGGGAATTTTTGATAATGTTGAAAAAATAACTTTTGCAACAATCGTGTATAATTGCGATGAAAGAAAGTTTAATGCATACTCAGACCTCTATAATTCAGTATTCAGCCATGAGGATGTTATAAAGACCTCTATTCGGAAAGTTGTATCTAATTCTGGTAGTATTGATAAGTTAATGATTTGCCCTTCAATACTTACTTATCAAAAGATTTTTGAAGGTTATCAGTTACCTAAGAATATTTGTAAATTTTATAAACTTGGACAAAATAACAATGGCTAAGACTATGATTTTGGCAATCGGTGGTGCCGGTTGCAATATGGCGGAGACCATTATGCGTGAAGCTTCCGTCCACTGGGTGCGTGAGGCGACATATATATTTGCTGACACAGATCATACAAGACTGGCTGAACTGGGGAAAAGAGGGTATCGGACCATCTCATTGATAGACAATGAGAATCCATGCGAAGTTATGAAGGGAGTAGAAAAGCTCTATCTTCTGGCAGGTATGGGTGGTAAGACCGGTAGCGAATATGTAAAGATTATCGCGGAAGGTGCAAAAGATGCCGGCGTGCAAGAAGTATCAGCTATCGTGACAACGCCCTTTGACTTCGAGGGAGAGGGAAAAGTTGCAAAAGCAAAAGAAGCGATCGAAAGTCTGGACGGCATAAAAACCACGGTTCTTCGTAATGATGACCTTCTGGAGAAGTATGCGGATATAAATTTTGCATCGGCATTTAATTATGCCGATATGGCCGCACTGAAAGTTATCGAGTTAGAAACAATCCAATGAGAATCCTCCATTTGTCTGACACACATGGTTGTCACCATCAGCTCAGGAATCTTCCTGAAGCCGATGTCGCAGTACATTCTGGAGATTTCACGATGAATGGGAGCCAAGAGGAGGCTATCGACTTTATGAATTGGTTCTGCGACCTTCCTTACGACCATAAGATTTTTATCTGCGGCAATCATGATGAATGTCTTTATGGGGCAAATGTTGAGGGATTGGATTCCAATGTACATTACCTATGTAATTCCGGAGTAGAAATTGACGGCGTAACCTTCTATGGAGTACCGATGTTTATGAGAGATTGTATCAGTGAGAAACAATCGTTTAATTACCGCCAAATACCATCAAATACTAACGTACTCGTTACTCATACACCTCCTTTCGGGATATTGGATTTCGACGATAGCATTAACTATGGTTCAGAAGAATTATTAAGCATAGTATCAGCAATAAATCCTCGCTTACATCTTTTCGGGCATATACATAGACAACATGGAATAATAAAGAGAGCGCAAACTATTTTCTCTAATGGAGCCATATTGAGCGCTAACTATTCAATCTATCATACCCCTAACGTATTAAACTTATCCTTATCTAAGATATGAAATCATTCCTATATGAATGTTATAACCACCGAGAAAGGTGATGTTCTTTCTCGGTGGTAGGATATATTACAATTTCATGCTTTTGCGACGTTGCTTAGCTTTTTGTTCATCGCGGTAACGGTGAAGGGCTTCGTCAATGCTAAGACCGGGATGACGGCTCAACCATAGTTTGAAATCATCGGGAAGTGCAGAACCATGAGCAAAACCTTCGTCTGGAATAGGGTTGCCACTGAAAGAAGACGATGACAAATTTATTCCGGCCCCTTGTGTATGCGAGGACGATACATTGCCTGATAATTGACTTTGCTTAAATGCGTCCGGGATATAACGGTCAGCGAGTGGCGGTGTCAATTCACATCGAGGTTGACCAGTCTTAAAGTCATACCATATCCAATGATGCTTGCCGACAATATCATCCGGATTGCAGATATAGGCACATATAGCCTCCCCTCTCTGATAGCGGTCAAGGTCGTGGGGTGCTATCCTTGCTCCCATGAATCCATCGGGTAATGGTGGTATAACAACCGACTTAGATTGTGGCTTTGGTTTTGGGGTATCTGAAGGCGTAGGCATAATGGGCTTTTGCGAAACTGGTTTCTTAACCACTTGTGATGTGCCCTTTTGTTTTTCAGAGCGTGCTCTGAACACTTTTTCAAGATTCTCTCGGCTGAGATACTGGTTAAGTTTCCTATACCAGAATTCATGTCTTCCTACGCAGTAATAGAGATTCATCCTGCCTGCTTTACCAGCCTTTTCCTTGACAGTTATGCCATGTTGCCGGAGATTGACAAGATAGGAATCCCAATCCTTGACTGACGGGTGAATAAACAGCTTGGCAATATCCTGAACGAGCTGATAGCGGACTTTCTCCTTTCCTCGTAGTTTGGATACATCGGTATTGAGCTTGCTCTTACCCTGCATCAACTGATACTTCCTGTTAAGAGCCTTGCAGACGCGCTCATTCTTCTTGAAGTTGGTGGTCTGCGTCAGTATCTTTCCGTCATAGTCAACTCGGCTGAAAACTATATGACAGTGCGGATGCTCCTTGTCATAGTGACGGACCACAACAAACGGAGTATTGGTAAGTCCCATCTGCCTCATATAGTCCTGAGCGATTTCGGCAATAAGCTCATCCGTCATTATCGACTTATCCTTAGGATGAAAGTCAAGAGAGATATGTCCGACAGGATCCTTGATCGGTTTTCTTGTATTTGTGGGTCGGGCTATATCTTCTGCCATAGCCTTACGACCTTCATAGATACGGATATCTGAAGTAGCGCAGAGAAGATGCCAGTCTTTGGAAAGATGCTCGATTATGTCCTCTCCATTGTTGGGTTGCGGTGAGTCATGATGGCTTTGCCACCGCGCACCGGCTGCGCCGACATGCGCTTCATGCTCACCCGCGAGCCGCTTCGCGGGTTCATACTTTCTTTTGGCGGTTTTCTGCTGATGGGATTGTTCGTTATACAGCCGTTCTTCAAGGGCACGGCGCGTCACATAGTCCACGCAGTTGCCGAAACTTTTGCCGTTAATTATGTAGGCTATCATCGGATTTTAAGGGCTTAATCATTGTTGAACTTGGCGAATAGTTCACGGAATTTCCCGAGGTAATACTCCACCTCCCTGCTCATGGCATCGAGACCGCGCTGATGACACAGGCGCAGGAGCTGGTTGAAGTTATTGCTCATGCCGCTCAGTTTCCGGGCAATCGCCATCTCCGTCTCACTGAGCCGTGGAACAATATGAGGATTGAGGGAGACCTGACGGATATATTCACTGACATTCTTCAATCCGGCTCTTGATACATTGGCAAGCAGCATACTGTCTTCGGCGGCATTGTATCGGGTATGGCGGATGATTGATTGTCTCTCCTTTTCAGGAAGAGAAGGGCGGCCGTTGTGGGATCGGCTCTTCAGATTTGATTTGGTGATCGTGGATTTATAATTCATTGGCTGGAGTGCTGGAGGTTAATAATGGAGGGGCGGATGATGTTCGGTACACTGGTGTACCGCTCCACCCGGTGCAAAGGAGGGTGGCGAGGGGAGCAACATGGTTGCGACGATTTTTGTATCACAAAAATCTAACCTCGCTACACCCTCCATTATCATTACGGGATCATTGCCTATGGCTTCCGCCATTTGTATTGTTTAGATGCTTAATTTCACACCTGCGAGCTTACGGTTTATCAGTTCTCGATGCTCGTTTAGAAATGCCCTGATGACATTGATGGCGACATGTGATGCGGACAATTTGCGGTCGTCACTCAGACGGGCAATTGCATCAAGCGCATCACGGAGTTCCAATGGAAGAAATACAGGTTTCTTCTCACCAAGGCTGGTTACATGAAGATACTCACGACTCAACTCATCAAAGTCAGCATCTACCATTTTGGCACTGACGCGCGTTTTCCTCGATTGTTCCACGCTTATATTTTCGTTATGTTCAGTTGTTGCTACGGGTTCAAGCATGGGTTCATCACCAGATTTGACATTGCTGTTGAATTTCAGAGGTAGAGTTTCTTCTGCAATTGCTTTCTCCTTTTTAACCTTCGGTTTTGTCGCTGGTTTGGGTAGGTTTTCCGGTGCACTTGGTATACCAGAAGACTGGTCTTCCTGCTGTCCCGGAGATTTTTGCGATTCAGAAGTCTTTGCCCGAATATTTCTGGGCTCGAGTTCATTCCACATAGCCTCATATTTCGCTCTTTCAATGGCTTTCAATTTCTCGAACTCTTCCTTATGAACTATTGCGAAGTTTTCCACATCATCCGGCATCCAACGGCGAATACGGTAGTCGTAGTGCATATCAGGGATTGGAGGCTTTGTGGTGTCGCATCCTATTTCACATTCGAGCGAGAAGTGAATTGGAAGAAGTTTCTTTTTGGGAACTTCATTAGTTTCTTGCCTCAAGACGTAGTCCTTTGCCTCAGTCTCAGTGCCGATTATAGTTGGTTCGGCGAACCCGTTCGGATTGGATTTCATAGTATCGTTGTAGTTAATGGCCGCTGAGAGAAAAATCCCACACAGCCTGATTAAGTGTTGGATTCTTGTGCAAACGAGAGCAGAGTGTCAAGCTCGCTTGACCTATGCCGAGTGTAGCCAAGAATGCGGAATATTACCGAATTTGATAAAATGATGAAAGAGTGGCGTAATTTTCAGGATATTAGCATTTTGTTCTTTCATCGCGGGTTCATCAGTCCATTTTTGCACTGAAAAGAAAAGTTAGTCTGTTGAGAATGGCTTTCTCTCAGTCTCGCTTCTTTTTCTTTTCAGTGGCCTATGCTCTTTTGTTGAGCTATTGAGGATTTGATGAAATGACGATGAGAAGACAAATCATTGAATACTAATGGCCTATCTCACTTTTCATCACTTTATCAAAATTCAACGAGAACAAATTTACAGGTTCTCAAGCATCTGCCGGGTGACGGTATAGTAGCGTCCGACCTTGCGGCTTTCGACATACGTCGGTTCATTGAGAAACACACCCACCTGATAGGTAGTGTATGACAATGAGTTTGGCGCGGGTCTGAGTCTCCAGTTATCCTGCACGACTTTTCTCAGTGCCGTGCGGTCTGCTTTCACTCGCTGGTAGTCAAACAGGTTTAGAATGTCGTTGAGGCAGAAATCAACCGATTCCACACCCTTTGTCACCATTATGTCGGTCAGCAGTTCAGCGAGTTCCACCTCAACGCGGTTTCGGTTGGCACGGATAATCTTCTGGAGGGCATCGGTGTCAATCAGCTTGGGGTCAAACCACATACGGCTTTCCTCGGTTGTGGATAGCCGTCGGTTGGCAAGATCGTGGAGAAATGCCGGTATCTCATGGCGGATTTTCTCCAAGAAGCAGGTGTCATCGGTAGTAAGTCTTGGTATCTTCCGTACCCAGTAGCGTGTCTCTCCGGGGTCAATAACTACGGGGAGGTACTCATTGTTGGAACAAAGTACAAACTTGGCGAAGAAGCTCACCTCCTCGCGGTCACGTCCTTTTGCTTCCATTTTGTAATTGTACGTGGTGCTGAGATTCTTTAGCCGCTCGGAATCCTCTCGCTTGTTGAGCAACACCTCGTCCACTACGATTACCAACTTGCCGTTCCAATCATCATTGAACTGGCTACGGAAATTCTCGTTGGTGTTGAACGTAACGTTTGTCTCGAACAGTAGTTTGAGGAAATTGAGGAAGGTGGATTTTCCAGTATTGCGTTCCTCTGATACCAGCAGCAGAATCGGGAGTTTCTGCAACGGCATGGTATAGAGGATTTGCAGGTAGTCAAGACCGAGTTCATATTGGTCTCCGAATATGTGGCGCACGAGCGATTCGATGCATTGCCATTCTCCGGCGGCGGGGATATGGCTGAGCGGTGAATACTTGTTCTTGAAACTGCCGATTACCGGGCGATAATCCAGATGGGAGGGGACACAACAGTGACCGTCATATTTCGGTACGTTGGCAAGGAAGTCCTTACCGTAGTCCTGACGGATTGCCTCTATAGTCCACGGGATGCTCCGCTCTATGAGTTGCCCGGCGGCGTTGGGCTGTCGGACAATCTTGTAGTAGGTCGTACCGATTCGCTCAAAGCGGTCTTCATGAATGTCGGATGTTACAGGGTTAATGTTCTCTTTCATTGGCTCAGTCATTGGTTGAGTTGAGAATGTCGGAAACTTCGCTCTGGCGGTAGCGGACACTCTTGCCTACTTTTACGGCGGTAAGTCTGCCTCGCTTGGTGAGATTCCAGACGGAGGTTTCACCGATGCCGAGCTGTGAGCAGACCTCTTTCTTGGTCAGAAGACGGTCTTCCTCCGATTTCATGTAGATTGGGAGGAGTTTTTCACGGGTGGCGTCGATTGTGTCAACCACAAGCTGATGGAGGTCGGCAAGGGTGACGTTGAGGAGGATATTGGGAGAGACAGGATCGGTGGCCGAAGCCTGAAGAAGGGAGTACAAATTCATTGCGGTGAAA
>CAMWLY010000081.1 GCA_947175145.1 uncultured Muribaculaceae bacterium
CGGGTTTCTCCATCAGCGATTTGATAATTGTTGACTTCCCGGTGCCCGAAGGCGCCGAGAGTATAATAATCTTTCCTTCTTTTTCCATTTCTCAGCTTTTCAGCTTATGTATTCACAGTTCAGGACTGAAAATTTCCTCAACACCTATCAAAGCACATTAAGTACTTGCTCTTTGATTTGTTCGAGTTCATCTTTCATTCTAACCACAATCTTCTGCATCCCGGCATGATTTGATTTCGAACCGAGTGTATTTATCTCGCGACCCATCTCCTGAGCGATAAAGCCGAGTTTCTTACCTTGGCCCTGCTGAGGAGCGGCTTCTTCGGGTGTACCCATAGTCTCGAGAAAATAGTTCAGATGAGTGCGAAGACGCGTTTTCTCTTCAGTCACATCAAGTTTCTCTATATAGAATATCAATTCTTGTTCCAGCCTGCCGGCATCATATTCTATTGAAGTGAGTCTTGACAACTGCTCTTCGAGTTTGCATTTGATTTTCGGCACACGCTCCTGCTCCATGGGGGTGATTTCTTCGAGAAGATTGCCGATATTGGCAATCTTCTCTATAAAGAAATCATAAAGTTTTCTCCCTTCGGCACACCGGTATTCCATAAGCGATGCGGCAGCAAGTCTCACAGCTTCGAGAAAAGCATTGGCATCTTCCTCTCCTGAGGATTCCTGCTCATTGTGCATGGAATCTGGTAACCGCAGAAGCATCGGCATCCAGTCTGCCGGAGGAGTGACACCAAGTTCTCTTGACATCTTCTCAATCTGCTCCTTATAGGCTTTCACCACAGCCTCATTGATTTTCATGCACCCCTCGCAACCCAGAGATTCGTAAGAGGCGGTCATTTCCACCTTACCTCTGGTAAGCATGGAAGCCACGAGCGCGCGGGCTTCAAGCTCACATTCGCGATACACAGCCGGCACTCTTGCGGTCAGGTCGAGCTGTTTTGAATTGAGTGATTTCAGGTCTATGGTAACCTTGCGGGTTCCTGAAGTAGCTGTACCCCGGCCGAAACCGGTCATTGACATTATCATATCAGATTCAGTATTGAGCTAAGTTACTTGGCTCCTAAATCAGCCAATACCTGATCGATATGCTTTTCGGCCTTTGCTACAGTCTCCTCATATTTATCCTTGGAAGGCATATCTTCACGCACCTCTACATAGAATTTGATCTTAGGCTCGGTACCCGACGGACGAACTGAAACTTTGTCGCCGGCCTCGGTGAAGAACTGAAGCACATTGCTTGTGGTCGGGAAATTCATCTTCTCGACTTCTCCTGTCTTGAGGTTGCGGCAGTTCAGGTCTGAATAGTCCTTGATGCAGGTCACCGGACTTCCGGCCAGAGTCTTCGGGGGATTCTCACGGAAGTTGCGCATCATCGCTACAATCTCCTCAGCGCCCGATTTTCCGGGACGAACCACACTCACACCGCGCTCGCGAGAGAATCCATACTGGTCATAGATGTCTACCAGCAATTCATAAAGATTCTTACCCTGGTCAGCAGCCCAGGCAGCGCACTCGGCTATCAGAGAGTTGGTAGATACCGAGTCTTTGTCGCGCACAAATGTTTCGGGAAGGAAGCCATAGCTCTCCTCGCCGCCACCGAGATAGCGACCTGTGGCCTCTTCATTGCGCATCACATCGGCAATCCACTTGAAGCCGGTGTAGCAATCGAATATGCGAATCTTATTTGCATCGGCTATACGCTTGATAGCCTCTGTGGTCACGATTGTCTTGACCACATACTCGTTGCCGTTGAGCAGGCCCATGTTTACATTCTGAGTGATGATGTAATAGATCAGCAGCATGCAGATTTGATTACCATTCACAAGCTGATAATTACCCTCCTTATCACGCACCACCAGACCTACACGGTCAGCATCGGGGTCGGAAGCGAGCACAAGACTTGCTCCGGTTTCCTTAGCCTTGGCGATACCGAGTGTCATAGCCTCGGAATTCTCGGGATTAGGTGATACCACTGTCGGGAAGTCTCCTGACTGCACATCCTGCTGAGGCACATGAATCACATTTTCGAAGCCCCAAAGTTTCAGCGAGTCAAACACAAGACGCAATCCGGTGCCATGAATCGGAGTATAAACTATCTTCATGTCGGCGTGCTTCTTGTCGATCTCGGGAGCAAGGCTCAGAGTGTGAATATCGGCCAGATACTGCTCATCAATATCCTTGCCTATCTCCTGAATGAGAGATTTATCAGCCTTGAAATTGATTTGGTCTACTGATGTGATTGCACTTACATATTCGATTGTCTTCACATCATGAGGCGCGATCATCTGTGCGCCGTCGCTCCAGTAAGCCTTATAACCATTATAGTCCTTGGGGTTGTGGCTTGCGGTTACCATTACACCGCTCTGACAACCGAGCTTGCGGATAGCATAACTTACCTCGGGTGTGGGGCAAGGACCATCAAACAAATATACCTTGATGCCGTTGGCCGAGAATACATCGGCTGTCAGCTCGGCAAATTTGCGAGAATTGTTGCGCACGTCGTGACCTACAACTACTGAAATTTGAGGCTCATCTTTGAACACCGATTTCAGATAATTGGCCAGACCCTGAGTTGCGGCACCGACTGTATATATATTCATGCGGTTGGAGCCGGCTCCCATTATGCCGCGAAGACCGCCTGTGCCAAATTCAAGATCCTTATAAAATGCTTCAATCAGGGGGGTCTTGTCGTCGGCTTCAAGCATAGCTTTCACTTCGGCGCGTGTTGCCTCATCATATTGAGGATCAAGCCACTTGGTAGCCTTCTCTGTCACGACTTTCAACAATTCTTTGTTATCCATATCTAATACTTATTTAAAAATTTCGGGTTTATATATCGCTTTATATATTGCTAAGTGTGTTTGCAACAATACTGTTATACCTGCAAATATAACAATTTCTACCGATTATTTCTTTTTGCGCACCGAGAATCCGAATGTTCCCAATAATTCACCGAGAGCATGGTATTGACCGTGTGCATAAGCCATGAGGCCTGCAGCTTCGAGATCGAATTTTCCTGTGGCCGGATCAATCCATCTGTCATCAGCCCTTACATTCAGTACCTCTGCGAGAAAAAGATGATGCGATCCGAGTTTGGTGACACTTTTCACACGACACTCTATGCTCAGCGGAGACTGTTCGATAGTTGGTGAAGCCACTTTTTCTCCAGGCAGCGGGATAAGCCCGGTCTCAGCCCACTTGTCATAATCCTGACCGGAGCGCACACCCACCCAGTCAGTGGCACGCGCCATTTCAGCGGTCGTGAGATTTATGGTAAACTCCATGGTGCGCATTAAAATAGGAAAAGAATGCCGCTCTTCGCGAACCGAGATATAACACATAGCCGGGTCACTGCACACAGTGCCTGTCCATGCAATCGTGAGCGGATTCCACTCCGCGGGGTCAGCCCCCACGGTAACTATTACTGCCGGCACCGGATAAATCATTGTGCCGGGTCTCCATGACACTTTACTCATTAGTCTAAACCGGGTTTGAATGTTTCACAAAGATAGTATTTTTACCCCATTTCCCCAAGCATTTCCACCGATGAAGAGATACATAATAATATGCAATTTGCTCAATGCTCATTTTTTTGTAAATTTGCAATAACGTGCGTCTGCCAACCGGGCGCCACAATGCAATGGCTCACATTGACAATCAAGACCCGATAACCTCACAGCGACAGGCAAAAAAGTACCATCGCAACCGTTCAATAGTAAAATGGCTCTGGATTTCATTCCTGAGCCTCGGATTCACGATACTAATCTTTTTGCTCCTGATTTACAATGGAGTAATAGGCTACATGCCACCTATCGAGGAGCTTGAGGATCCACACGACAAACTCGCATCTCTCGTGTTCGCCTCCGATGGCAAAACCGAGCTGGGGCGTTATTACTTTGGCGGTGGAAACCGCGTCTATACCGACTACAATGGCATATCGCCCTATGTGATCGATGCGCTTGTAGCTACGGAAGATATTCGCTTTCTCGAGCATTCGGGCATAGATTTCAAGGCATTGGGCAGAACTGGTATCAAAACTCTGCTCATGGGCGACAAATCTTCGGGAGGTGCTTCGACAATCACCCAGCAGCTCGCCAAGCAATTATATTCGCAACCTTCGACCAATATCTTCAAGCGCGCAATTCAGAAACCAATTGAATGGATGATTGCCATCAAACTCGAGAGATTCTATACTAAAGATGAGATAATCAATATGTATCTCAACAGGTTCGACTTTCTCAACAATGCCGTCGGAATCAAAACCGCAGCCAATGTCTACTTCGGCAAAGAGCCTCTGAACCTGAAAGCCGAGGAGGCCGCCATGCTTATAGGTATGCTCAAGAATCCGAGTTATTTCAATCCTTTGCGTCACCCTGACCGCACCCGCGACCGCCGTAACACGGTTCTGGAGCTTATGGCAAAAGCCGGATTTCTCTCATGGACCGAGGCGGATTCACTGAAGTCTCTGCCGATGACACTCGATTACCATAAGGTGGACCACAAGGAGGGTGAGGCTCCATATCTGCGTGAGGAGATTCGACGCCTTATCACCGCAAAAAAACCGGTGCGCCCCAAGCGAAGCGATTACTCTTCTCTCTCGGCATGGAGACTCGCTTTAGGCAATTACAATACCGATTCTCTCAAATGGGAGGAAAATCCGCTCTACGGGTGGATTCTTAAAAATCCAAAACCCGACGGTTCTTACTATGACCTTTATACCGACGGCCTTCGGATTTACACCACCATCGACACCAGAATGCAGCGTTATGCCGAGCAGGCAGTCAACGAGCACCTCGGAGGATACCTGCAACCCGCATTTGAAAATGAGAAAAGAGGGTCCAAAACCGGTCCCTATACTTCTAACTCCGCAGAATTAAGCTATGCGAGTGTGCAGAGGCTCATCAAAAATGCGATTAAGCAGACCGAACGCTACCGCACCATGAAAGCGGCCGGGGCAAGCGAGCAGGAAATCGACAGAGCTTTTCACACCAAATATGATATGGATGTGTTTGCCTACGTCAGGGAAACAAAAATTGAAAATGGTCGCAGTGTAACACGAATTGTTCCGGGGACAAAGGCTGTAACCATGACCCCCTATGATTCGCTGATGTATATGAAGACTATCCTTCGTGTCGGACTTATGAGCATGGATCCTGTGACCGGATATGTCAAAGCCTATGTAGGAGGTCCTGATTTCCGGCATTTCCAATACGATATGGTATCGCGCGGCAAGCGCCAGATCGGTTCTACCGCGAAGCCGTTCCTATACACTCTGGCCATGGAACAGGATTTCACCCCCTGCTCCATGTTCTCAAACACACAGCCTGTATTCGGCAACTGGGCACCGCGAAATTCAAGTCGCAGCCGTGTGGGCGAGATGGTAGACCTCAGATGGGCACTCACCAACTCCAACAACTGGATTTCGGCACGCCTTGTCAACGAACTCACACCCGGTGCGCTTGCCAACAAGATGCGCATGTTCGGATTATCGGGATATATAGAACCGACACTTCCGCTATGTCTCGGCACAGTTGATGTATCAGTGGGCGACATGGTAGCAGCCTATACCACCTTTGCCAATCATGGCATCAGGGTCAACCCGGTGTTTGTGACCCGCATTGAGGATAATCAGGGAAATCTGATATACTCGGCAGTGCCACACCGCACAGAGGTAACATCGGAAGAGGCATACTACCGCATCGTTTCCATCCTGCTCAATGTGGTTGATTCCGGCACCGGTGCCAGCCTGCGCAGCCGCTATGGCATACGCGCTCAGATGGGTGGCAAGACCGGTACAACCAACGCCAACTCCGACTCCTGGTTCATGGGCTTCACCCCGGATCTTGTGACCGGTGTATGGGTCGGTGGCGAGGAGCGGTATATACACTTCAACTCCATGGCCTTCGGTCAGGGTGCAAAAGCAGCTTTGCCTATCTATGGCCTGTATATGAAGCGTGTGTATGACGACCCGAAACTCCCCTATAATCAGGACGCAAAATTCACATTTCCTGAAGATTTGAATTTATGCGGCTCCGAACATCAGACTTCTTACTCCGAACCCGTAGAAACAGAAACAGAAGAAGTCGCAGGAATATTCGACTAAATTTGGTTTATTGGGATTAAGTCACTATTTTAGCGACATAGATAATCCTTAAATCTAACATACGGATTTCTTGCTGAAACCGATCAAGCGGCTGAGGCAACAAAATCCACCAAACACCCAAACAACTGTTATGGCAAAAGTGTTGAAAATCAGGGATCTCACCCTGCGCGACGGACAGCAGTCGCTATTCGCAACCCGCATGAAGCAGGAGAACATTGACAAGCTTCTTCCGCTCTATCGCGAGGCTAAGTTTTATATTATGGAAGTCTGGGGCGGTGCAGTGCCCGACTCCGTGATGCGCTATCTTGGTGAATCTCCCTGGGATCGTCTTCGCGAGTGCTCGAAGGCTATGAAAGGCATTTCTCTCCTTTCCGCTCTGTCGCGCGGACGCAACCTCTTCGGTTATGTGCCCTATCCCGACTATGTGCTCGAGGGTTTCTATAAAGAGGCTATCGACAATGGTCTTAATGTGATGCGCATCTTCGACGCCCTCAACGATATCAATAATATCAAAGGGTCAGTCCGCATGATCAATGACCTCGGTGGTATCGCCGATACCGCAGTGTGCTATACAGTAGACCCCAAACCTGAAGCAGCTCCCGCTCCTCAGAAGAAAGGCTTCTTCGCACGTCTCTTCGGTGGCTCCAAAGAGCCCGAAGCTCCCGAGATGATCTTTACCGACGAGTATTTCGTGAACAAAGCTCGCGAAATGGAATCTCTCGGCGCGAAGATTGTAACCCTTAAAGATATGGCCGGCCTTGTAAGCCCCTCGCGCATATTTACCCTTATGCCGAAGCTCAAACAGGCTGTCAAGGTTCCTGTGGACTTCCACACTCACTGTACTCCCGGTTATGGTCTGGCAGCTGTGCTGACAGCCATCATCAAGGGTGTAGATATTGTTGACACCAACATCTGGTGGTTCGGCGGTGGTTCCGCAGCTCCCGCTATCGAGCTCGTGTGGATTTTCTGTCAGAAACTCGGTATCGAAGTTGAAGCCAACATGGACGCAGTCGCTAAGATACGCCATGAACTGAAAGCTGCCCGCAAGGCACTGGCTGATTTCGACCTCAATAAGGACAATTGGCCCAACGATTTCGACGAGTATTACAAGAAGATGCCGGCCGAAATCGATGCAGAATTCGATCGCGCCATAAAGGCTGCTACCGAGAACCGCGAAGCTGATCTTCTCGATGCCTGCCACAAGATCGAAGCATATTTCGGATTCCCGAAACCCAACGAGTTGGTGAAAAATGCAGAGGTACCCGGAGGTATGTACTCCAACATGGTGGCCAACCTACGCGCGCTTAAGGCAGAAGATGTGCTCGACGAAGCCATGGCTCTTATTCCTAAGGTTCGTCGCGATGCAGGTTTGGTGCCCCTCGTGACTCCGACAAGCCAGATCGTAGGCTCACAAGCTGTAGCCCTGGCACTCGACCGTCGCAAAGGCGCAGCTGATTATACCAACAAAAATAATCAGTTCATCGCCCTCGTCAAGGGTGAATATGGCAAAACTCCGGTTCCTGTAAATCCCGCATTCCGCGCTCAAATCACAGGCAGCCCCGAAGAGAAGCCTTATGATGTAAACTCATTCAAGAAACCGGCTAACCCTGTGCTTGAAGAATTCGGCGGTGTGGAACTTGCTCAAAACAATGAAGAATTCCTGCTTCTCGAACTTCTCCCCGCAGTTGCCGTGAACTTCCTCAAGAAC
>CAMWLY010000082.1 GCA_947175145.1 uncultured Muribaculaceae bacterium
GATTATCTATTGTGCCGGCAGACCCGGTTATTTCACCAAGCAGAGTCAGAACTTCATCTCTATCAGGCACTTCGGAATCAAATTCGACCGAACTCTTTAATCCGGACCAATCTCGTCCTAAATATTTCATAGTCAGAATCGAGTCAGCATCAGTATTATATTCCGGGAAAAGTGACAAAATAGCTTTAGCTCGCTTTTCAGAGAGATATTTATTGAACTTATCCGAACCTTCGGGCGAAGCAGCTCCGATTACTTCCACACGGCGCAGGGTGCGCGAATGATGAATCGAGCTGTCTTGGTGAAGCTTTGCAAATATGGAATCAATTTTTTCTCCGTTTCTTTCAAAATCTCGATCTATTTCAATATGCGACTGTCTGAATCCAATCTCAATTGAATCGGAGACTAACTCTCCTGAAGCATATCCAATTCCAAAAAGAAACAGAGCTAAGGTAGTTAGCGTGTTTTTCATTTGTATGTGGTATCTGAAGCAAAATGCTTTCTTTGAAATTATTAACATTTCAACACTATCTTTAGTTCAAAAGGGCTCGGAGGGAAGCTCTACACAGCTACGATTTCAATGTGAATTATATTTTAATGTTCTATAAATTTGTTTTATATTTGTGTTCTAAAACATAGCGCTTTGGAAAAGTTTACAAAAAGTACTCTTGAACGCATCATTGGCGATGACCTGTCGGAAATGTGGAATGCACTGCAATCCAGTGAAAAGAAACTGATTGTAGAAAATTTCCGATATGAGAAATATAAAAAGAATCAGATAATATATGCTGAATCGGAACAACCCGAGAATCTATACTGTTTGTTAGAGGGAAAAGTTAAACTATTCAAAAGCGGTATAGGAGATAGAGTTCAAATACTCAGGCTTTATCGCCCTGTGCAGTATTTCGGCTACAGAGCCTATTTTGCCAATGAGCCATACGTGTCATCTTCGGCCGCATTTGAACCGTCGGTTTTGGGTATTATCCCAATGAGAGTCGTTGAGAGCATAATACGCCACAACAATGACCTCGCTTTGTTTTTTATTCATGAATTATCTCGCAATCTCGGCGGGTCGGATACAAAGATTATTAATCTGACTCAAAAACATATTAGAGGACGATTGGCCGAAGCTTTGCTGATGCTTTCCGATAATTACGGGTATGAAAACGATGGTTCTACTCTAAAAATATATATGAGCCGCGAAGATCTTGCGAACCTATCAAATATGACCACCTCAAATGCAATTCGAACCCTAACGGCTTTTGTGGCCGAAAAATTGATTCTTGTCGATGGGCGTAGAATTCGCATTATCAATGAGCCCCAACTGCGAAAAATATCCAAATTCGGATAAAATAGGGAAATCTTTTAATCCATCTTCTTTTATATCGTCACCTCTCAGTTACCATGAAATTTTGGCTGCATGTCCGCAAAGAATATATTACCGATAATATTGATAATTTAATCGACTATTTGCAACATTGCGATAATTCGCCACTCACGCCCAATCCTGATTATCAGGAGACATTGGATTGTTTGCGGGATTATTGCAAGGATATTGCAAAGGAAGTAGCGGAAACTCCATGTGACTCAACCCCACGGCCGACCTGCGGTTATGACATGGCGGTAAGAATAATTGGTGCAACTGTACTTGCAGGCTTCAAAAGTGGCTATACGGAGTGGAGTGCATTTCTCGCACTAATCGACTTGCTCGCCCGACAAAGTTCAGCTTCGCAGCAAGACACACTGGAATCGCTCGCCCTGATTGTTAGAGCTTGCTTACGCAGGCTAATTGTTTCATCAACAGGCTTCACATGGGGTGATATTTCCTCACAGCATGTGAATACGCAGATACTGCTACACAAGTTAGCATTGGCGCGTTTCAGAGAGCCGGTCGGAGCGCATATCAATCATATATTGGATAATAAAGGGATACTTATAATTCCTCACGAAGGTATACCGGTATTATCCATGGTAGATTTAAATAAGTACGCACAGGGACAATTCGATGAATTGTTTGTTCTTCCCCGGATGCTTCAGGTCGTAGGCCCATCTGACAAATATGACTGTATATCGGGATTTCAGGAGATGTATGCCTCTGCCATAAGAATGCTAAATGCCGGCACTTCCTATAAACCGGCACCAAAAATCGTATTAAACCAATATGGTTATGAAGATTGCTTCCCGGTAAGAATAATCTCCAAAGCCGGATGGCGAATAGAAGCGGAAAGCCTGGATCCTAACTATGAAAAAATCGTAGGTAAGATTCTGCTTGAGATGCCCAACCGCAGACCTTCTATGGTAATGGTTAAAGATACTTTGGCTATTGGCGACATCATCACTGTGTATAGGTCAAAACGGGAATCTTACGAATTTGAAATATTCGATGCATTCGAAGATTATTACCGACAGGTTGGGGCCTCCGTTCCGGATACTGAATTCCAATGTATATTCAAGGGTCGCTACAAAACCGGAACCGAATGGATTTCACACACCGGTCTTAGAATCGGAGTTGATAATTCCAAACTCCTCGAACTTGAAGATGAAGACCGTGAAGCGGTAGAAAAAGCAATCGAGAGAAAGGAACCCATAATTCTGCGCACATACGCCGAAGCGCCGGATACTAAAAAGGAATCCTTTAATATTTATGGTGAGCTTGTAGATCTCGGGGGTCAAAAATTTACCGAAGAAAATGCCGATAGATTTATCATAAACGGCTGGATTAAGTATGCCGAGGGTCTCGCTTCTGATTTCAAAACGATATTGACAGGAGATTTTCAAGACATTGCCCCAAAAGAGGTGAGCACACTTTCTATACTTATGTATAAGATTGGAGAAGTGCATCTCCTCCCCCCTATCACCAGACTCAGGTATTATACTGCAGCGGCTCTACTTTGGTCCATGATTGATGATACCGAAAATCTGGATATCGCCCTGTCAAGAATGGCATATCTGCTGCAATTAGTTAATTTTGCTGCAGGCAAGGAAGTTAAGATGCCAGGACAGCTTACAGGGCGTCAAGATCAAAGTTCAATTCAGGCCAAACAACTGATAGAGGTTCTTCAATCTTACAAAAAGAAAACCGAGGTGTCAGAACGTAACATAAGCCTCGGAATAGATTTCAATGAGAAAAAGAACCGCATTAAAGCATTGGTCGAAGCATCCAACAACCTTTTAGACATAATAGACGAAAGGGAACTCGACAACATAAAACATTTAATTTCCAGAATCTTAAATGTTGATGAAGAATATGAAAGCATCTTGAGCAACCGCACCTATTATGGTGATGAAACAATATACCAGGAGTTCAAGAGCAGCATGATTTATCCACCGGAAAACAGACTTACCAATCCAAATGAGAAATTCGAACCGGAACTTCAAAAATGGATTATACGCCGCGCGGTATGCGGATTCCTTAACTCGCGTGCAGGGGGTGATGTAATAATCGGTGTTAATGATGAAGGATATGCCATAGGTTTGCAAGATGAAATTAATGACCTGTATGCACACCGGCTTATCACGAAACCTAACATAGACCAATATAGCCTCTATATCAATCGTCAGTTGTATGATGCATTCTCAGAACTCGATGGTAATAGGGATTCAAAAGAAATAGCCAATACACATATTGATGTATACCCGGAATCAAACGAAGAGGGCCGGTTGGTAGTCAGAATAAAAATCAGACCATACCAGAAAAAGATCATCAAGCTTAACGATCCTAACCACGATCGCCCTAAAGGAATGGGTGAATGGTTCTTCCGCAAAAACAAACGAACCATTGATGGCACTCCGGGTGCTGTTGAAGAAATACTTAAATTTAAGTAAACCGGGCCGAAGTTTGAAACCCGGAATTGATAGACAACTTGCAAATCAGCAGATTATGAATATACTTGTTACCGGAGCCGCCGGATTCATAGGAAGTCACCTTATATTAAGACTTCTTCAGGATAATCACAATGTGACCGGTCTCGACAACATCAATGATTATTATGATCAACGTTTGAAAATAGCACGGCTTCGCAATTGCGGTATTGAATGCCCCGATGAGCCGGAAATACCCGACGGTAAATTCTATGAGGCGAAAAGTGCCACCGGGAAATACAGGTTTATCCGCATGAGTCTTGAAGATACTGATGCGATTGCAGAATTATTTTCCGAAGGTCAATTCGATGTCGTTGTGAATCTGGCAGCTCAGGCAGGCGTAAGATATTCCATCACTCACCCCCGGGATTATGTGCAGAGCAATGTTGTGGGGTTCCTCAATATACTCGAAGGCTGCCGTGATAATAAAGTCAAGCATTTGGTCTATGCCTCATCTTCGAGTGTATACGGCCTTAACGGAGAAGTTCCTTTCTCCGAGCATCACGGCATAGCTCACCCGGTCAGTCTTTATGCCGCCACAAAGAAGAGCAATGAATTAATGGCTCACGTATACTCTCATCTATATAATATTCCGACCACCGGATTGCGCTTTTTTACAGTATACGGACCCTGGGGACGTCCGGATATGTCGCCGTTCCTGTTTATAGATGCTATTATGAATGATCGTGAAATCAAGGTCTTCAATAATGGTAATATGCTCAGAGATTTCACTTATATCGACGACATCGTGGAAGGCATCGTAAGGATAATCGATATTATTCCGGAAGGCAATGCTAATTGGGACTCTCAGGCGCCCGACCCAGCAACTTCAACCGCACCTTACAGAATCTTCAACATTGGAAATTCCCAACCCACCAATCTGATGGATTATATAAATTGTATTGAGAAGTCGCTTGGTAAGGATGCGCGTAAACAGATGCTCCCTATGCAACCGGGTGATGTATATCAGACCTACGCAGATTCTTCAGCGCTTGCTGAGATTACTGGATTCAAACCCGACACCCCTCTGCAATCAGGTATAGATCGCACAGTCGAGTGGTTTAAGGCATTCTATAAAGGCTCTGAATAAATAAACTGCGGCGAGAAGAGATTTACATAAAAATCAGAAATAAGGATAAAGAATTTTCAAATCGATAGGTTGAAATTCGAGATTTTTTGTTAATTTTGCGATTCATGGCGAATAGGGGCGAATTATGCCCTTTTCGTTGGATTGATCCACATGCGAAAGATAATATACATACTTCCTCTGATAATTTTGCTATTTGGCTCATGCACCGAATATTCCAAAGTGCTAAAGAGCCGAGATGCAGATTATAAGTTCGAATACGCTAAAAAGGCATACGAACAGAAGAAATACCTACAGGCATCTACATTACTCAACGATGTTTACACTCCTCTTCGCGGAGGTCCTAAAGGAGAAGAGGCATTGTATTTGCTCGCTATGTCTCATTTCATGAATCAGGATTACGAAAACGCTAACCTGTTTTTCAAAACTTATTATCAGAGATATCCCAAAGGGAAATATGCCGAGGATGCACGTTTTCATTCAGGATATGGTTTTTATCTTGATTCACCTGATCCCCAGCTTGACCAATCCTATACAATCAAAGCTATAGAAGAACTTCAGGCATTTTTGGAGCGTTATCCTAAGAGTGAAAAGGCTCCCGATGCACAGAAAGCTATCTTCGAAATGCAGGATAAGCTAACTCTTAAAGAGTTGCAAAACGCCCAGTTGTATTATAATCTTGGTAATTTCATGGGTAATAATTATCTGTCTGCAATAATTGTTGCTCAAAATGCTATTAAAGATTATCCCTATTCGAAATATAAGGAGGAATTTGAATTCCTGATATTGAAATCCAAGTTTCAGGAAGCCAAACATAGTGTTGCGGAGAAAATGAATGACCGATTCAATGAGGTAATCGATGAATATTATTCTTTTACAAACACTTATCCGGAGTCGAAACACTTAAAAGAGGCTAAGACCATCTTTAAGATTGCCGATAGCCATGTGAATCGAAAATAATATTCAGAAAACAAAATAGTCGGATCTATCCGGCATAAGATATACTTGTCAATTATATGGATTATAAGAAAACCAACGCCCCTCTCACCACTGTGACTCGTGATATGATTGCAATGGCCGAGCAGACGGGAAACGTGTATGAGACAGTGTGCATCATAGGCAAGCGTGCCAATCAAATCTCGCAAGACCTGAAGAAAGAACTTGAAAAGAAACTTCAGGAGTTTGCATCTACCGACAACCTTGAAGAAGTTTCGGAGAATAGAGAGCAGATTGAGATTTCAAGATTTTATGAGAAACTTCCCAAGTCTACGCTGCTTGCAACTCAGGAATATCTTGAGCATAAACTTTATTTCTCCAATCCTCTCAAGCAGAGAGATAATCTTGACGATTAAGACACACTTATCTCTTAATATCAAACATAAGTCGCTTGCAGTGTTATCCCTGCTTGCGACTTTTTGTATCCAGGAATCCACATCTAACGAATACAGGGAGCCTCGTCTATTTCATAATAACCTAAATGCAAACCGACTCACCAGTTCTCTGGATTTTCAATCCTGATACCGACTATGCACTTGCATCAAACCGGAGATACTATACTCCACCGGCTTCGGTAATCACACTTCGACGCAATTTGGCTTTGACTTTTTTACCAATTGCCAAGAGGGGTCAAGATGCCATATTGCTGCTTGACAACATTTCACATCCGGAAATAGAGCTTCTCAGTAATTACCGGGAAGCCATTTGTAATGGAATCGAAATTGTAACAATCGAACAATTGAGGAACAACCCGGAAAAATGGTGTTCTTTCATTCCTAAACCTTGGGGTTGGAACAAGTCCCTTCTTTATTTGCTTAAAGAATCGGTCGGCACAATGCCGGATTTACCGACAGAATTCGACATTGACAATGTCAGACGCCTGTCTCACCGACGGACTTCTATTGAAATGCTGAATTTCCTACAGCCGATTACAAAAGATGAAATTACCATTCCCTTTGAAACATCTGATATATCGCGTATTGTTACAGAGTTTAATAAGAATCATAATTTATACCTTAAAGCTCCATGGAGCAGTTCCGGAAGAGGGATACTATTTGGAGGTGATCTTGAATTAAAGCACGTTGAACCCTGGGCAAGAGGGATAATTCGAAAACAGGGTTCCCTAATAATTGAAAAGGCATATATTCGAAATCTTGACTTCGCATCTGAGTGGTATATTGAAAATGGGGAAGTCGAATTTATTGGATATTCGGTTTTTAATGTTTCCAACAGGGGTAAGTATCATGGCAATCTTTTACTCAACCAAAAGGAAATAATAAAATTAATTGAAACTAAATGTTACTGGGATCCTTATATCATAAAGCATCAGAAAAATGCAATTAAAAGTATTATCGCACCATCTTACTCCGGACCATTAGGGATAGATATGCTTGCTACTGCATCCGGAGCGATAAACCCATGTGTAGAAATAAATCTTAGATATACTATGGGTCATATTGCAATATATCAAGAGCTTAACAATAATATCGGGAAGTTTCATATTTGATATATAATTAATTATATTTGCATTATGAAGAAAATCGATGTGGTCGGAAGGGGTAATGTTGGCTGGCATCTAATTCACGTTTTTTCAGACAAAGCCGACGTTAACTCAGTAAATTCGAGGACTCTTGAGAATCTCCGCCCGGACTGTGACATCTGCATATTGGCAGTGCCTGACGATAAAATTACAGAGGTGTCTGCAGAGGTAAGCTGCAAGGTAAATAATCGGACTTTAATTGCGCACACATCGGGTTCCGTGTCTGTCAACGCAATAGCCCATACAAATCGAGGTGTAAT
>CAMWLY010000083.1 GCA_947175145.1 uncultured Muribaculaceae bacterium
TGTTTCGGAATTGCTGTATCAGAACGGCGAGCAAATTAGTTTTGCCGGAGCCGGTAGCACCTGCAATAATTATTTGAGCATTGGTTACATTGCGGCTGTTAATGTCGAGGGTTGCTTCGACATTATCGGCATACTCGCCAATAAGCAAATCGAGAGCCGGAACACTATCGGTAGAACGAGCGCCACGAGTTTCTGCATAGAGGAATGAATTAAGATTGTTATCCTCCATGAGATAGTTTAAGCCTCGATATATTTCCTGAGCGACAATACGCGCTACTGTGCGGTTGTCGCGCCAATCCACATCGCAATCTTTGTAACGGAGTTTCAATAGAGCCGAAAACAAAGAGCGTTTATTATCCTTAGTGAAAAATCTCGGCTGTATTCGTTGGCTTGACTTATTGAGTTGAACATCGTTCAGATGTTCAATAGAGCGTTTATCAGCAAGATTAAGGCTTGCGATTAAGCATATACGCATCACCTTATTCCAAGTGAGGACAATAGGCTTGCCCTGTCCTAACTGACGTGAAAGATTTATCTTGCGCTCCAAGATTTCTTTCAGGGGGATAATATCTTCAATGATATTCTCCGCTTGCGTGAGATTATCTAATACTACTTCCATATCAGTCGTTGAGTTGAATACCAAAATAGCCGTCCTCGACGGTCGTGTTCTGAGCCTCGATGTTGCGCTTCAAGGTGTATGAGCGAGAAACGAAGCTCTCGATTTTCTTATAGTCGCTGTCCTTACGGATTTCCGAGGTGGTGCAAAGGAGTATTGTCTGGTCGGCGAGCGAGGGGAAGTATTCTTCCATAAGCACGTCGCGGCTTTCCTCGTCGAGTACACCCATCACAGTATCAATCATCACAGGCGGATTATAGTCCCCGAGGTTGCGAAGCACCTTAAGCAAAACCTGAATGAAAATTTGCTTGGAAGCAGCGTTAAGCTGATTGAGCGAAATTTCATTACCTGCCTTGTGATAAAGTTTAATGGTAAAGTCTTGCATCGTATCGGATAGGACGACACGCGCGATATATCCCTTGTAGGATATAAGCAACTTGTTAAGTTGCTCGCGCATATCTTCCTCAATCTTTTCTTTCTTACGACGAAGGAGTGAGTTTACCACATCGGTAAAGAAAGGTTTGAGGGCAACGAGCGTGTCATATTTAATGTCCGGCTCTTGCTGAATCTGAACGTCAATATTATGGATTTGGCGTTCAAGTTTTTTGATTACACCCTCTCGGTCGGCATACTCCTTTTTGAGTATGTCGAGCCTATTCTTCGCGTCCTCAAATTCCTGTATGATTGTTGCGTTACCGCCAACAAGACTGCCGCGAAGAATATTAACTTGTCTTGTCTGATTATCGAGAAGATCAAGACGGGTTTCCACATCTTTATGCAGCCTGTCAAGCGCAATAAATTCGTTTACCGCGTTGGCTTTTATGAGGTCTTGGAGGGCCTCAAGTTCGGATTGGTCGAGGAAGTCATAATTATCTACACGTTCAAGTTGCTTTTGAGTGCGCTGAACGTAATTTATAATCTCGTCCACGTCCACATCCTCAGGACAAAGGACTTTGCTTTTCATATAAGCAATAATTTTCGCTGTAACCTCTTTGATTTGTTCCAGCGATAACAGACCCTCTTGCTCTTTGAGCAAGGCTTTCTTCTGCCGCAAAATCTCGTCTACCTCAGGGGTGATGCTTTCGGCAAGTTTCGGGAAGAATACATTGACCTCCAAAGTATCGACAACGGATTTAAGCTGCGAGTTATAACGAGTGGCAAGTTCGTTGGTTTCGGCAATACTTGTTTCCAAACTGTCAATCTTACGCTGAGTTTCAGCGTCATTCTTCACGCCCTCTCTTGCCGCATCGTAGCTTTCTTGCATAGCGACGATGAGTTTATAGCATTTATCCTGTTCTGCAAGGTTGACCTGCTGCTGAGTTTCGAGGTCAACCTTTTGGGCGCAAAGCGAATTATATTCGTCCTGTTCCTGTTGGGCTTCAAGACGGCGAGCCGCCCATTCTTGCTGAACGTGTTCTGCGGCACGTTTGAGTTGCAAGTATTTATTGAAGCCCATAACACTCTCGATATTCTCCTTAATGATTTGGGCGAACACATTCTCTTTGAGAAGTTCGCTCGATTGCATAGCATCGAAAAGGAAGTATTTCGAGAGTTCTTGTGGCAGATTGGCTTTGATAATTTTATTGACCTGCTGTTCTTGCTCGGCACGTATAGCCATTGGCGTAGCCGTGCCATAGACAAACGGTGTGCCGTCCATATTGAGCGACACACTCTCAACCGGCATATCGCTTGGGTTGAGGATATAGGTACGCTTCAATATGTACTTCTTTTTCTGACCGAGGACAAGACCCTCAAAAGTGAGTTCAAGTGAAATCTCAGGCTTGACTGTGCCGACGACACCATTGTTAAGAAGTTCCTTAAAGTGGTCTTTGTCCTTAATCTTTAATCCGTACAAGGCACCGCAAATAGCCTCGAACAAAGTTGTTTTACCACCGCCATTCATACCGCCAATAAGAATAATTGGGCGGTCGCTTTGAACCGATAAATCGAGGTCGAGCGACAGGTAAGTTTTATAGTTGCGGATTTTAATGTTCTTGATTATCATTGCGGACGGATTTGTTGAATAGCGTCGCTGATAATCTTCTCGGCGTCGCTGTCGAGCATTTCAATTTTATCCACCTTTGCAGCGTGGTACTTACGGAGAATTTCTTCGCTCAACCAATCGAAATCAAGGTGATGTTTCTCGCAAAGAGCCTCTATTAAGTCGAGGTCTTCTTTGCGGATACCGTAGTGTAAGAATTTTTGGTCTAATCCTTTTGCCATAGGTTAGATATATTGTTGAGGGTCAAAAATATCCCAATTTATGGGGTCTTCAATTTCCGATGCGTCAGCAATAGGGAATTGAGTATAAACCCAGTTGCCGAAGCGGTCTTTTACAATCACACTGCCGCGAAGTCCTTTTGCTTTATTATCCGGACGATTGAGATATTCAATCAGCGCATTATGCTTTTGCACAACATTTTCGTCGATAAGACCCTTTTTGGTGTCGAAAAGAAAAATGTCGCCATTGGCCATACGGATAATAACGTCAACGTAGAAAAGTGCTTTTTCTCCCTGACTATTTATATATCCAATAGCGTAATGGGCTTTGCCCTGGTCGCCATTCTTATACCACCACTCAATAGCGTTACTATTTTCTTCGAGGAATTTAGCAAATTCCTTTTCGGGGTCAGAAGCACCTTTATATTCCATAAAGGGCAAAAGAGCGTGGTCTTGAACCTGAGGCAGTTCGTTGAACGTATCAACGGGATAAGCACGTTCCGCAGGTACGACCCAGTCGTAGTGTTTGAAAGCACGGCGTTTCGCCGCTGCCTGTCGCATACGAAGTTTTTCAGTGTATTTATGTATGGCTTTGGCGATAAGACGCTCAAACTTCGGGCGGTTATGATGCACGTTATCATTTGAGAGAATAATCTTCATTGCATCATACTCGAACACCTCAAAGAGTTCTTCCATAACTTCTTTGAGGGCACCGCCGAGAGTTTTAACGCTGCGTTGCTCGTAGTCATTACCGAGCAGACGTTTGCAGAAAGCAAGATACATAGCCGTAAGGTCTGCAACATTGTTGACGTATGTTGCTTTACTCTCGACGATTCTAATACCGACCTCGCCGGTCATATCGAGGTCTTTTACGATGTCCGTACTTACGTTCCTGACATTGAAATTTATACCACGCTGATTGATAGCAGCCTGACGGTTGCGGTATGTTTCGCTTGTTATATCTACATCTTCGTCGGAAGAATCCCCATCACCGAAAAGCATATCTTCAGTAAAGAGAGATAACTGACCGCTCTCTAATCCCCACTCGGAGATAAACGTGTCTTTAAGAATTTTCTTAAAGTCCGTGCCGAGGCGGTTGCGGTCTGTTGAAAGTCTCTCGCTATACTCGGAGTCAAGCACAATGTTATTGATACCCTCCCGACGTTTAGCCATTATATTAGAAGCGAGATAATCCATATCGTCCTTGACGATTTCGATTATATCTTTAGAGAGGTTGGTGTAAACATAACCTTGATTCAGGCTTTGGTCGGTATAGTATTTTTGCTCCGGCATTCGGAGAATACGCCCGACAGTCTGAGCCGAGAACTGGAAACTCTCAATCTTTCGGAAGATAAGCAGAACGGCAGCGCGAGGGCAATCCCAGCCAAGGGCGATAGCTTGTTTGAACAGCAGTACCTCGGTCGGGTCGTTGGGTCGGTCTATCATATCGAGGTTGTCGGTCTTTTCTCCCGACAGCCATATAGCGAGTTTGCCGTTAGCGGTGTTCACTCCGTAGGCATCGAGCGTGGTGATAATCTCGTCCTTAACTTTCGTGTCGTCAGCGGTGAGGGTTTCGCTTGTGTCGTTTGGTAACTGTATAAGCAAAAGCGGATTAATGTCAACGCCAAGATCCTTATAGGCTTTGGCGAGTTCTTCGCGCTTTTGCATAGCGAGCCAAATCAAATGCTGATTGAGTGAGCCGTGAGGGTCTTTGAAGTCGAGAGCCGGATTAAGGACAATATTTTCCTTAATCATTTCTTCTTCAATGACCTTTTCGCGCGGCACGTTTACCTGCTGCTCGCCGTTGGTCTGCGGAGTAGCCGACACACGAATTTCAACCTTTGGCTGAATAGTGGCGAGCACCTTTTCAGACTTTTTGGCGTTCTTGCCGCCAAACATGTGTTCCTCGTCGATCACAAGCACGATAGGTATGCCGTTATCGTCTTGTGTGCGGCGAGTAATATCATATAGCGAAGCCGAGTTTTCGGTATCGCGTACCATCAAATTCTTATCTTTGTTGATACTCTCCCAGTTTACAAAGAGAATTTCGCCCGGCTTTATATAGCCGTCGGCGGAGTGGTCGAGTTCATCGTAAATGACAGGACGCAGAGCGCAATTCTCGGTAAAATAATTCTTCATCTTGAAGTAGCTCTGCTCGTGCAGTTTGTTTGGAGCAATCCAAATATAGGCTACTTCAGTGAACGGTGCATCGGGACGCTCGGCGAGTTCCTGATTGAGCCGCATTAGCATTTCCGATGCCATAACGGTTTTGCCGGAGCCGGTAGGCGATTTGAAAACAAGAGTATGACGGTTGCCACGCAGACCGAGTAAGTCGATGGTTTTGTTTACCAATTCATCGACGGCTTTCTGTTGATAGCGTATTTGTTTCATTCCTCGCCTCCTTCCATAGTTTCATCAACGCCGAAGTCAATGGTACCTTGAGCTTCGGCAGCTTCGTTTTCCTCTATCTCGGTTACGAGATCATCAACAAGGAATTTAGGTTTACGTTTCGGAAGCACTTTTTTGTAAGCGTCGTAAATGGCTTGCGGCAGGGCGCACAGCGCAACGCGGTCAGCCACTTCCGCAAATTCATCATCGTAGGCATAACTTCCGTGTGAGAAAACATATACTTTGATTTTCTCGCCGTCCGGCATAGTCTTAATGATGTCGGCAATGAACGGTATTGCCTGTTCCTCGTATATAACAAGCATACGCTGACCGTTATTCTCAACATTCCGTGCCAATGAGTGGGAAGCCGAAGCTTGCTTCGCGCTTGCCCGAGTGCAGCCGGAATCGTGTGAAGCAAAATAGCGGGCATATTTCGGATTCATCTTTCTGCCTCCAAACAGTGCCTCCGTGTAAAGGTCGTTCTTTATGCAGAGAAGCCCGGTTGAAGCCTGAACGAGTTCACGCATATTTTTGACGGAGCGTTCACGCGGCAAAAATTCAGTGCGATAGTAACGTAGATTGTTGTCGGTTAGTCCGGCAACTTTATCTCCGTTTGGTTTCGTATAACCCTCTATCACTCTTTTATTTCTCTCGTAGGTTACGTTCTCGCAAATACCGTTTTCGTTATTGGTACAAAGAATACAGGTACGGTTGCCACCATCCTCCGCATTAAGTTGCATAACAGCATGAAGAGTGGTACCAGAACCGGCGAAGAAATCAAGGACAGTTTTACTGGGTATAAAGTTAATCAGGAATTGTACTAATGTAGAAGGTTTTGGATTGTTAAAAACTTTCTCATGAAATATACCTGCATTTAGTTCAGTGTTTGCGAATAATCCATCCTTCACAATATCTCCCGGCAGAATTTTAGTTGGACGATTAACAGATTCTTTTGTCTTTAAGTAATATGGAACAAAAGATTCAGATTTAATCCATATTTCTGTTCCCGCAGCGAGTTCTTCCTTTATTTTTTTGTCAGTAGCCCAATATGAATGACCTTTGAGAATCACAGGAGTATTAAATATTCCGTCTTTAGCAATTACATCTGCCATGAGTTCCCACTGAGGATTCCGTCCGTTATCTTTGACCCCTGCAATATATGTTCCGTCAGGCAAAGATGTACGAACACAATTAGCAGGAAAAGTAATTGTTTTAATTTTTTCTTTAGCTTTGGTTAAAGACGGCATTCCTGATGTTGCAGAAACTACACCTCGGAACTCTTTAATTGCTTTTGCATCACGGGCAACGCATAAAACGAATTCAGCATTACGACGTAAAATAGGTGAACTATTATCAGGTCGATTTGTACTAACCCAAATGTATGTTTCAATATAATTTGGTTCAAGAAAAATCTCCTTGCAAAGATTTACTAATTGAGACATTTCATGGTCTCCTATTGAAATGAACATGAGACCTGACTTAGAGAGAAGTTGTTTAGCTATTTTGAGACGCTTAGCCATAAAAGAAAGCCAAAGAGAATGTTTATAATCGTCATCTGCTCCAACAAATGAATCGTTATAAACAAAACCGCCATCTCTATCAGTATTTCCAGTATTATACGGAGGGTCTATGTAGATTACATCAATCTTTCCAGAGTGTGTATAGGATAATTCCGTGAGAGCCGCGAGATTGTCGCCCTCTATAATGAGATGATTTGGTGCCTCAGAGTTATCTGAAATTATCGGGTGGACTTTTTCATCGTTGCGCTCGACGAGTACAGGCAGGTCTTCCCGAAGTCGTTCCTCGATGTCTTCGGGCTTATCCTCCCATACAAGACCATACTTCTTATGACCTCGAATGAGTTCAAGCAACGCGGTTTTTTCTTCGTTGCTCAATCCCTCAAGGGCTTGTATTTTTCGAGCCAATTCAGTTTTATCCATGGCGACAATTTGGGAGAAGTGTCGCCAATACCCCACTGCGACCGGGTGAAACAAAAAGGGTGGGTATCTGTACCGTTGCTCATTCAGGTACTGAGGTTGTGGCTACCTAATCCATAGAATGAGTGTCACAGAGACCCACGCCTATGCAGATACCCCAAACCCATTCCATGCCGATTATGGCATAGAATGAGCCCGGATAAGTATGTACATACCCGTGGGCGTCTATCACCACTTAATTCTTGATGGATTAAAGAAATTGCCACATTTCAGTACCCAAGAATAAAGCGCGAGTAAACGCCTTTTATTTTTATTTACCTCCCGCCTCGCTTCCTCTCTTGGAAGAC
>CAMWLY010000084.1 GCA_947175145.1 uncultured Muribaculaceae bacterium
GCACAGAATATACACAGCTCGGCCGTGACGCGGTTGTTGCAGACATTAAAGCCGATGTAGAAAAGGCTATCGCACATGTAGAAAGCCTTACGGGCACGAAATTTGATGATCCTTCCAACCCCCTACTTGTATCGGTTCGTTCAGGTGCACGCGCATCTATGCCCGGTATGATGGATACCGTGCTTAACCTCGGCATGAATGATGCTACAGTAGCTACCATGGCAGAAAAGAGCGGTAATCCCCGCTTCGCTTGGGACAGCTATCGTCGCTTCGTGCAGATGTATGGCGATGTGGTGCTCGGCATGAAGCCCAAGAGCAAGACTGACATAGACCCGTTCGAGGCTATCATGGATCAGGTCAAAGAGGAAAAGGGCGTGAAGTTTGACAATGAACTTGATGTAGAAGACCTCAAGGAACTTGTGAAACGCTTCAAGGCTGCCGTTAAGGATTATACCGGCAAGGATTTCCCCGAATCAGCATGGGAACAGCTTTGGGGTGGCATCTGCGCTGTGTTTGACAGCTGGATGAACGAACGCGCCATCATATATCGCCGCATGAACCAGATTCCCGAAGAATGGGGAACTGCCGTAAATGTTCAGGCCATGGTATATGGCAACATGGGCAATAATTCTGCCACAGGTGTTGCTTTCAGCCGTGATGCCGCTACCGGTGAGAATATATTTAATGGTGAATATCTCATCAACGCACAGGGTGAAGACGTGGTAGCCGGTATCCGCACACCGCAGCAAATCACAATCGAAGGTTCACGCCGCTGGGCTGCCCTTCAGGGTATCACCGAGGAGGAACGCCGCACCAAATATCCCGCACTTGAGGAAACAATGCCTGACTGCGCTGCCGAGCTTATCGCTACCGCACACAAGCTGGAAGATTACTTCCGCGATATGCAGGATATGGAGTTCACAATCCAGGATGGCAAACTCTGGATGCTTCAGACCCGCAATGGTAAGCGCACCGGTTCTGCAATGGTCAAGATCGCTATGGACCTGCTGCGTGAAGGTATGATTGATGAGAAAACAGCACTGCTTCGCATGGAGCCCCAGAAACTCGATGAGCTTCTGCACCCCGTGTTCGACAAGTCCGGCCTCAAACATGCAAAAGTAGTAGCTAAGGGTCTTCCCGCATCTCCCGGTGCAGCCACAGGTCAGATTGTGTTCCAGGCTGACGAGGCTGAGGAATGGGCCGAGAAGAAGAAAAAAGTTATCCTCGTGCGTATCGAGACTTCACCCGAAGACCTGCGCGGCATGGCTGTGGCTCAGGGTATCCTGACAATGCGCGGCGGCATGACTTCTCACGCTGCTGTAGTGGCTCGCGGCATGGGTAAATGCTGCGTATCAGGCGCCGGTGAAATTCAGGTGGACTATGTAGCCAAAACCGTCAAGATGGGCGATAAGACTTATAAGGAGGGTGATTGGATTTCACTTAATGGTTCTACCGGTGATGTATACGACGGCCAGGTGCCGACTGCAGAACCTGAACTTGACGGTGACTTCGGTGCCATCATGAATCTTGCGGAGAAATACACCAAGACACTGGTTCGCACCAATGCCGACACTCCGCGCGATGCTACTCAGGCACGTCATTTCGGCGCTCAGGGTATCGGCCTTTGCCGCACCGAGCACATGTTCTTCGAGGGTGACCGCATCAAAGCCGTGCGCGAAATGATTCTTTCGAGCGATGAAGCCGGACGCCGCGAGGCTCTTGCCAAGATTCTGCCCATGCAGCGTTCTGACTTTGAAGGAATCTTCAAGGCTATGGACGGATTTGGCGTTACAATCCGCCTGCTCGATCCCCCGTTGCATGAGTTTGTGCCCCACGAAGCAGCACAGCAGAAAGAGCTTGCAGAAGAGATGGGTCTTACACTTGCAGAAGTTAAGGCCAAAGTTGATTCACTCGCTGAGTTCAACCCGATGCTCGGACACCGTGGTTGCCGTCTGGGAATCACCTACCCCGAGATCACCGAAATGCAGGCACGTGCTATTCTTGAAGCTGCCATCAACATGCAGGATCAGGGCATAAAGGTACACCCCGAAATCATGATTCCTCTGGTAGGTACACTCAAGGAGCTCGAACACCAGGCAAATATCATCAATTCAACTGCAGCCAAGGTATTCGACGAGAAAGGCAAATCAGTAGCCTATAAGATTGGTACCATGATTGAAGTGCCCCGCGCAGCTCTGACAGCCGACAAGATTGCTGAGGTTGCTGAATTCTTCTCATTCGGAACCAACGACCTCACGCAGATGACCTTCGGCTACTCTCGCGATGACGCTCCCAAGTTCCTGAAGCACTATAAAGAGATCGGCATCATTAAGGTTGATCCGTTTGAGGTGCTCGATCAGGAGGGTGTAGGCCAACTCGTAGAGATGGGTGTTAAGAAAGGTCGCGCCACAAATCCTGACCTTAAGGTTGGAATCTGCGGAGAACATGGTGGTGAGCCCAGCTCAGTTAAATTCTGTGCCAACCTCGGCATGAATTATGTAAGCTGCTCACCCTATCGAGTGCCAATCGCACGCGTAGCTGCGGCGCAGGCTGCAATCGAAGAGTAAGAGATAATCCCTTATTATAAGTTACTTAGGCGATAAGCCCTCTAACACAGAGGCTTATCGCCTATGGTACTTTTAAGGGGTATGTGCAATAGAACACAGAAATGTGTACCAATGAACGAGGGAGACTGTGAGAGTTGATACCAATTATGCCCTTGATTAATCTTGGTTCGGAGTAGTCGGAATGATATTCTTAGCCCATGTAGGCAATTCGGTAACGTACATCTTTTCAAGACTGCCATAGCTTAATCTGAACTGAATTTGGGCATCCTGATCATTTCTGTGTTTTCATAGACATACAATCATCTACTAATGGCGCTATAGACTCGCTGTTAAACCGTTCTTTTAAAAAACAGATGGTGCAGACGACCGGTGAATTTACAAAGATAATAGAAAGGGAACGTAGATGGGTAAGGCGATGTTTTCAAAAGGGTAAATCTTTTATCAAAAGGGTACAATATTAAACTGATTTCATTAATCATCAGGCATGGTTTTTGTGTTTTATTTATCAAAGGGCAATTAGCCATACAACTAAAAATAATCGAAATGGAAAATTCAATAATAAAACAAAGGAGGCATTGTTAAATGCCGAAGCATTTTTGATTTCCGCGAGCGTTATGGCATCCGTTCGGTTCTCGATGGGATATTTGCCAAACACATGTCTCAAGAGGACTATAAGCAGTATGTCCACAGGCTGGTTCGCCTATGGGTAGACGATTATACACCATCGGAGGTGATGACTGACCTTCGGACGATAGTCGGTGAGATACCTTGTTTCGTGCTTACTACAAATGCCGATGAGCATCTGGAAAAAGCCGGATTTCCAGCCTATGATGTATGGGAAATCGAGGGTACATTCCGCGATCTTATCAAGGGAGGTGCACCTGAAAACAAGCAAGAGCGAGTCAACGAATTTCTCACACGTTGGCATGGCAAGCGTATAGTATTGCTTGAACTCGGAATCGGAAGTCGCAACAGACTCATAAAACTACCAATGATGCAACTTACAGCACAAGAACAGAATGGATCATATGTACCGCCGTGTCAGATTCAATATGCCCGACAGTGATATTCATGCCGCCGCGCACTGCGAGCGTGTTCTTCTCTATGCTCTGATTCTGGGAGCAGATATATTCGGCGCTGACGGTGATGTTCTCGATATTCTCGTACATGCCTCTATCTTTCATGACACACGCCGGCAGGACGAGTATCTCGACACCGGTCATGGCGCAAGAGCAGCGGTGTATTATGAGCAATTCTGCCAAGACAATAACGATATTGAGTTTCATCCCGAGTCAGTTTTTCTTATGCGTTACCATGACCTTGACGACGCTATGGGGAAAGAGGCTATCCAAAAGTATTTCGGAACGGAGACCGACAGGGTGCTGAACCTTTATGCAATCTTCAAGAATGGTGTTGAGACAGATCGGAATTTACGAGTCCTCGAAACTGAAAATATAGGACAAATTGATATCTGCGGTCTTGCCGGTGATGTATGTGTTGCTGATACCATCCGCGACGGCATCGCGCTGAAACTTCCTCAAAAGATTAACGTACTTATGGATTATACGTCCTCCATCGACGGAGGCAAAACTCTTAATTCGATAATATCAAAAAATAAATTATCATGCATCAGATAATACAACATTTTACAGATGATGACTTGTATAAGTTTACAATGTGTTGTGCGGTAATCGAAAATTTTCCGCGTACACAGGTGCGTTACAAGTTCAATGACCGAGACAATACCGTTTATCCTGATGGTTTTGCTGATGAACTCCGTCGCCAGATTCAAATGCTAGAAAGCGTAATAATAACCGATGAGGAAATTACTTTTCTACGGGAAAAGTGCCGTTATATTCCCGCATGGTTTTGTAGCTACTTGAAAGGTTTTCGCTATGACAGCAAGTGGGTTAAGATACATCAGGATAAAGACGGACATCTTGATATAGAGTTCGAAGGATGTTGGAGCAACACAATACTTCTCGAAGTGAAAGTGCTCGCGATCATTTCCGAGTTGTATTATATTATGACCGGTCAGACAGACAAACTCGATTACGAAGAATACTATTGGAGATCAAAGGATAAGGCGCAACGATTGATCGAGGCCGGCTGTAGGTTCAGTGATTTTGGCACGCGCCGCCGTGCATCATTCCAGGCTCAGGAAACTGTTGTCAAGGCCATGAAAGATTGTCAGGATTCAATGTCAGGTCCAGGAAGATTTATAGGTACCAGCAATGTCTATTTCGCGATGAAGTACAACCTTGTTCCCATAGGAACGATGGCTCACGAACTGATATGCGCTATTGCCGGAATGTATGGCCCGCAAATGGCAAATCATCTTGCCATGAAAACATGGGCGATGACATATAGAGGCGCGTTAGGCACATTCCTTTATGACACTTACGGCTGGAGAATTTTCAGCCTTAACTTCTCTGAAGATTATGCCAACATGTTCAAGGGGCTGAGAGTGGACAGCGGTGACAACTTTCACGAGCTCGACCTGATTGTCGAAAAATACAGGAGTCTTAACATTGATCCACGTACTAAGCAGATTGTGTTCAGCAACGGATTGAATGTTGATAAGGCCATTAAGATACAGGAATATGCTAAAGACAAATGTATACCGTCGTTTGGTATCGGCACTCATTTCACCAATGATTTCGAGGGAGTGGAACCCAGGAATATTGTTATAAAACTTGTAGCCGTAAAGATTACCGAGTCATGGCCTTTCTATTGCAGCACCTGCAAGTTGAGCGAGGACAAAGGTAAATATTCCGGTGATAAAGCAACCATCCGCAGGTTTCTCGAAGCACTTCATTTAACTGACAGAAAATAATGAAACTTAGAAATGATCTTAGGGAAATTGGTCAGTTGAATATTTTCTTTGTAATAAGGCCTCTCTGTTAGAGCATATTTTAATTTGGGGACTTGCCAAAATTAAGTGGCACATTTATCTAAGTAGAACTTCCGCTCTTTTAGTGAAGAAGTTCTACGCAATATCTCTCTATGATGTGCAAACGAAACATTAAAAAATAGCTCTAATTGCTCGGCAGTTAAATCGGCAGTTGTTAACTGTCGATTTATAACAAACTCTCCAGCTGCAAACAAGAATTATTCTAAATCGGCAGTTACTGATTGCCGATTTGCAAAAACCGATTGCCATTTTTCAAAAATATTATCTTCACAATCAGTCGATGAACTAAAGGTTAATTGTGCCCCCCGGGGAATTTAAGAGAGACTTCGCATGCATTACGAACTATGTTGAAAGCCCATTCGTTTTTTCTATATAATATACTATTCAGAACTATGGATAAAATCAGAATTCATGCGCTACATTGCGGTCAGGTGCGAACCACAAAATATCTTCCCTTCAACCCTGACAATAAGCCGCTATTTACGGTTGCCGGAGTTGGAGTGCCTAATAAGGATTGGGTGTGGTCGCCGGTGTATTGCTATTATATAGAGCATCCCAAGGGGAAAGTTCTTATTGATACAGCATGGAGTCGCAGCATGAGTCCAGAAGGAGTAGAAGATAAAAAGGCTGAAATTAGGGAACTTGGGTTTATGCTCTATACATTGAATCAGGGCTATACTCCCAAAGGTAAAACTATCGATGAGCAACTTAATGCTCTGGGTGTCTCCACCTCAGAGATTGATTATGTAGTTTTAACTCACTTAGATTGCGATCATGCTTGCGGACTTCATCAGGTGGCAGATGCAAAACGCATTATAGTGTCTGAGGCAGAGATAAAGTATGCCAATACACGCACTCCAAAGAATATGATGCGCTACAAGAAACGTTGGTGGAAAGATGTGCCGGTGTCTCAATTTGCATTTAACGGACACGAAGGCCCATTTTCTGAAAGTTTTGACCTTTTTGAAGATGGCACAATCCAACTCATACATATTCCGGGACATTGTGCAGGGTTAGTATGTGTAAAGATTACAGGGAAAGATGGTAAATTTGTGTTACTTACTTCTGACGGGTCCTATTCTCATAAGAACTGGAAAGACCTCGTGCTTCCCGAAATACATGCAAATCGCAAGAAACAACTTAAATCTCTCGAATGGATTCGAGAGACAAGTTTGGATTCAAATTGTGTAGAGAGTCTTTCGACCCATGACCCGAATGCCAAACCGCATATTGTAGAACTGGAGATATAAACATTGCTGCATGAAGCATGCTGCCGAGCAACAATCAGTTCACACCCGGATCGCGAAGCACAATTTCAAGGTCTATCTCCCACAAAGGAGTCGAAGGTTACCCAGAAATTTATTCTTGGGTATTTAACTCCTTTGCCTTGGCCACAAGACGTTGTCCCATTTCATAGCATTTTTGTTTGTCGATGGGGAACTGTGTTTCATGCTGATGCATTTTCTCATCGGCATCAAACATATTGGCATCCATCTGAGAGTAATCCTTGAACTGAAGTGTGTCAAAACTATCATATTCCTCGGCATACCCCAGCACATATTGCAGAGATTGAGTTGTTGAGCCAAGTGTTTCCTTATATCCTCTATCATAGAACTCTTTGTCGGCATTCATTGTAAAAATCATTCCTGCCGGAATAACCTTATCACCTAACAGCCTTACATGTTTCCCATCTTTTACCATATAGGTGGATAGAGGAAACAAAAAGCGTTCTATGAAAGCACGTATCATAGCTGATGGATAACCGAAGAAATTAGGAGAACCGAGAATTATCACATCGGCATCGTGTGCTTTTTCCAAAAGTGGGCGCATGTTATCGCGAATAGCGCATATTCCATCTGTGTGATTTCCTTTACGCTTACAGGCAAAACATTCATAGCAGCCTTTATATGCTTCCGAATATAGGTTTACCAATTCTGTTTCCGCACCGACTGACGCGGCCCCTTCAAGAGCTTTCTCAACCAAAGTCTGTGTATTCCAGCC
>CAMWLY010000085.1 GCA_947175145.1 uncultured Muribaculaceae bacterium
TCTATGGGTTTATTCTACTGGTTTATTCAATTTTTCATGTGGGCTGTTGTGTTCAATTACATGATTTATTCCCGGTGCTCCTTTTCCAGCGCGAACGGATTCACATTCCTCCATGGTAAACGCTTCCGGGTGACAGAGAGTGGTATAACTCACACCCTGTTTATCTAAAAAGTCATATACCCCGAGTTCTGCTGCAGTCCTTATGTCATTGTCGGTATCAGGACGTCCGTTGTGAATTGAAGTTGCGAATTTCATTAGAATTTTCTTGCTTTATAATATAATGCCAGGCCTATGGCGATATATACAAAATTGGGTAACCACATGGCAAACCATACCGATGTCATGCCTGACATCGCGAATTGACTCGTAACTGTGGAGAATAGGATATAGCTGAAACTCAGCAATAATCCTATGCCAATATTTATGCCCATTCCACCTTTAACTTTTTTCATCGATAGAGAAGCACCGATTAGAGTAAGTATGAAAGCTGATGCTGCCACGGCATAACGCTTCTCCTTCTCGATCTCAAAAGCCTTAATGTTGGCTACACCTCGTTGTTTCTGTTTCTCAATGAAATCAGAAAGCTGTGGAGTGGTCATGGTTTCCTGGTCAGTTTGTGAAATTATAAAATCTTTCGGTTCAATCGGAATGATTGTATCAATCGAGCGCCCGTGACTTATTTTTTCGGACATTCCGTCAAAATGTCTTATCATATAATCATTGGCAATCCAGTGATACATTCGGGTCGAATCGTAAGTCACTGTTTGCGCGGTCATTCGCGACACCAATTCATTGCCATTGAACTTATCGAATGAGAATCTGTAGCCCGTCTTGGTAGCATCTTCAAATCGGCCTATATATACTACTTCTCCCGGTCGCGCCATAAGTTGCACGTCAAGTCCTGTATTGGTCTTTTGATTCTTAACATACTTATTAAAGTATGCTATTCGCTTTACATTGGTAGGTGGAATTAGATAATTGCTGAGAGAAAAACTGAGAGCGGCAATCACCGCTGCCCCGATCATATACGGCCTCATAAGCCTGTTGAAGCTGATGCCACTTGACAGAATCGCGATAATTTCTGAGTTGCCTGCGAGTTTTGTAGTAAAAAAGATTACTGCGATAAAGGTGATAAGCGGTGCTAATTGATTTGCAAAGTAGGGGAGGAAGGACCCGAAGTAATCAAAAATAGTCTCTTTAAGCGGAGCCGAAAGAAATGCGTCGAGTTTTTCAGTTATGGCAAACATTGCGACAACTGCCAGTATCAGTATTGTAGCGAAGAAGTATGTGCCGAGAAATTTTTTGAGAATAAAACGGTCCAGAATCTTTAGTCCCATTTTATCCCATATATTTCTTTTCTCTTTAGGTTCCTGAGGTACATCTTCCTTTTCCCTACTGAAACTGAAGCGTAAGCGCAAGATACCCTTTTCTTTAGAGAAGGGTATTGCAATTCTATGCTTTATATCAGATGCTATTTTCCCGATATTTCTCATCAGAGTCTTCTTGTGACTTCAACAATCATGTTTTCCTTCCAGGATTTAAAATCACCCTCGATTATATGTTTTCGCGCTTCCTTAACGAGCCACAGGTAGAAAGCGAGATTGTGAATTGATGCAATCTGCATACCCAAAATTTCATGACTGGTAAACAGATGTCTTACATAGGCTTTGGAGTATTCTCTATCTATGTCTGCGGGTCCATCGGGGTCGAGAGGGGAGAAATCATTGGCCCACTTTAGATTGCGCATGTTCATCACACCATGGCGCGTGAATATCATGCCATTGCGTCCATTGCGTGTAGGCATAACACAGTCCATCATGTCGACACCTCTGTCAATAGCCTCGAGAATATTGGCCGGTGTGCCTACACCCATAAGGTATCTCGGTTTGTCGTCAGGAAGTATTTCGTTGACAACCTCAATCATTTCATACATCTTCTCCGTTGGCTCACCGACCGCGAGACCTCCTATCGCATTGCCGTCAGCTCCAAGAGCTGCGACTTCCTCGGCGGATTTTCGACGCAAATCAGGATATACACATCCCTGCACTATAGGGAAATATGCCTGTTTGTAACCATATATTCCCTCTGTCTCCTTATATCTCTTCCATCCTCGGTTGAGCCACCTGAGTGTGAGGTCGAGTGAGGTTTTGGCATAGTTATAGTCTGAATCTCCGGGGGGACATTCATCAAGTGCCATCATGATATCGGCACCGATTACTCTTTGTATATCGACTACTCCTTCGGGAGTAAACAAATGCTTGCTACCATCGATATGGCTGCGGAACCAAGCTCCTTCCTCCTTAAGTTTTCGGTTCGAAGATAATGAGAATACTTGAAAGCCTCCTGAATCGGTAAGGATCGGTTTCTTCCAGGAATAGAAATTATGCAATCCACCGGCATTGCGCAGCACATCAAGCCCCGGTCTTAGATAAAGATGATATGTGTTACCTAATATAATCTGAGCCTTAACTTCATTTTCAAGTTCATGGGCATGAACCGCTTTAACACTACCTACTGTGCCTACCGGCATAAAGATAGGCGTCTCGATTTGACCATGATCTGTTGTAATTATTCCGGCGCGGGCATTTGTGCACGGAGCTGTGGCTTGAAGTGCAAAATCCATCTTTTCCTTTTAGATTGTTTAGTTTTAATCCATTCGTTCACGACGCGATGCATCGAGTCGCAGGAGTATGAACAGAAGTATTGTGAATCCCCATAGTGAGGAACCTCCATAGCTGAAAAACGGGAGAGGAATTCCGATGACCGGTATCAATCCGATTACCATGCCCACATTAATACATAGATGAAATATCAGAATCGATACCACACAATATGCATATACCCGTTCGAATGGGGTTCGTTGACGCTCGGCGATGTGGATAAGTCTCAATATCAATGCGAGATATAACAGTAACACGGTAACAGAACCGATGAAACCTTCTTCTTCTCCTATAGTGCAGAATATAAAGTCTGTATGCTGCTCGGGCACATATTTCAGTTTGGTCTGGGTGCCGTTGAGAAATCCTTTTCCGGTCAGCCCGCCGGAACCTATGGCAATCTTGGATTGGTTTACATTATATCCCGGACCGCGTAAGTCTTCCTCTATGCCGAGTGCTACTTTAATGCGAAGTTGTTGATGTGGCTCCAATATATTGCCGAATACATAGTTCACAGAGAATAAGAATAAAACGGAAACCAATGCGAATCCTATTGTGGTTACAAATTTCCCTATTCTGTGGCGGAACATGGCCAGGGCCGTGTAAATCATTGCCCCTCCCAATATTGCGGGGAAATATATTATTCCCGGAACTGACACTCCGCAGAGTGCCAATATCCCTACTATGATGCCACTTCCTGCAAACCCGAATATTACATTGCGAGCGATAATTATATCTCTACAGTAGAAAAGAAGCATCAGGGCATATATCAGGCAGATGAGCAGGAATACTGTAAATTCACCGGCAGGCATTCCCAGTATCAGAGGTTCGGCAAATTTTACCGCTACTACAAAAAATGTTATGGCGCATAGCACTGAAAACAATACCAGTCCGCTCATTCCTTCACGATATAACACAAATATCAGTGAGATGTATACCAGAGCCGACCCCGTTTCTCGCTGCAAAAGAATCAGAATTATAGGCAGAAAGATGATTATGAGCGCCCTGAAGTAATTGCTTATTTTCTCGTTGAGATTAAAATTGTAGTTATCAAAGAGTTTTGCGAGAGCTAACGCAGTAGCGAATTTGCCGAACTCGGCCGGTTGGAGACTGACAGGGCCAAACACAAGCCAGGAATGTGAACCTTTTACATTTGGGGCGACAAATACTGTCACAAGCAAAAGAAGAAGCACACAAATATAGATCGGGTAAGCGTAGGTCTTATAAATGCGGTAGTCTGAAAGCATTATGACTGCCCCTACAGCCAGACCGAGACCAATCCATAATATTTGTTTCCCACTGAACTCATTCAGGTCAAACACGCTGGCATTGTCAAAATCATAACTCGCTGCGTATATGCTTAATGCACCTATACCTACAAGAAGCAGGTACAGGGCTATCGTAATCCAGTCAATCGCCTTGAAGGCAGATAGGGTATTGTCAGTGTTTCTTGACTCCACTTGAAGCAATGGTATTGGAGTTCAACATTCTATCTTCGATACTTTTGCGAGAAGGACTTATCTCACCTTTCAGATATTTCTCAATCATCAGTGATCCGATTGGCACTCCGTATGTTGCGCCAAAGCCGGCGTTCTCCACATAAACGGCTATCGCTATTTTGGGCTTATGATAAGGCGCGAAGCCCATAAACACAGAGTGGTCCCGACCGTGTGGATTCTGTGCTGTTCCCGTTTTACCACAAACCTCTATGTCCGGAAGGTTAGCCGTTCGGCAAGTACCGCCGGTTACTGCCATGCGCATACCCTCAGCCACAGTTTCATAGTATTCTTTCTTTATCTTTGGGTGATGCTTCTCATTATATTTGACATCAATCACAGAGTCAGATATCTCTTTAACCACATGTGGAATCCGATACCATCCCCGGTTGGCGATCGTGGCTCCCAGATTGGCTATCTGAAGAGGCGTTGCAAGCACCTCACCCTGACCGATAGATATTGAGATTACGGAATTAGCAGTCCAATTGGCTCCTCTAAACGATTTGCTGTAGAAATCATTATTTGGAATAAAACCTCGTCCTTCAGATGGCAGGTCTACTCCAAGGCGGTACCCATAGCCCATCTGCACCATATAGTCTTTCCACTTCTCAAACTGCTTTTTGGAGTTGGCTCCCTTTTTGTCAATCATGTTTTTGAATCCCCAGCAGAAGAAGGCATTGCACGACGTCTGCAGAGCCGGCTTGAGGGATATCGGAGATGCATGACCATGACAACCTACTCTCAGGCCATTCACGTATCCATGGTAACACGGATACATGGTGTTATTGTTAATCACACCTTCCTGCAGAAAAATAAGTCCTTGGGTAGACTTAAAAGTAGAACCCGGTGGGTAACCGGCCTGAATCGAGCGGTCATATAGAGGAATAAGAGGATCTTTCACAAGTTCGGCATAATTCTTACCCCTCTGTCGGCCTACCAGCAGAGATGGATCATAATTCGGCGATGTCACAAGAGCAAGAATCTCTCCGGTTTCAGGTTCAATCGCTACTATGGCTCCGATTTTTCCGCGCATTAGCTGTTCGCCATACTGCTGAAGTTCCATATCCAGAGAAAGCTTGAGGTTATGGCCTGATACAGGGGCTACATCATGAATCCCATTTTCATATTTCCCTTTGATGCGGCCGTAGGCATCTTTCATCAGAATTTCCATTCCTTTGCGCCCTCTGAGAGCTTTCTCATAACTTTTCTCGATACCCAGGTCACCGGTATAATCACCGCGTCGATAATAGCGCGTGGTGTCGCGTTCGATATCATTGGCTGATACCTCACGTATGTTGCCTAAAACATTTGCACCACAGTGATATGAATATTCCCGCACTGTTCGCTTTTGTATAAAGAAACCGGGCAGAAGATACAATTTCTCCTGCAGCTTCCCATAGTCTTCTTGCGAAATATGTGATATTAGTTTCTGGGGTGTATAGGCAGAATAACCGGGATTCTTGCGAGTGTCTTTCATATCGCGCCAGCGCTCCGCGAGTTGTTCGCGGGTAAGTCCCATAGCAGAGCAAAGCATTGTGGTGTCAAATTTCCCTACATCTTTGGGTATGAGCATTAAATCGTAGGCTGGTTTGTTGAAAACCACCAGACGGTCATTTCTGTCATACACAAGGCCTCGAGCCGGATATATCACACGCTTTAAAAATGCATTGCTATCAGCGCTCTCCTTATACTTGGCGTCTCCGATTTGCAAGCCAAACAGTCTCACCACATATATCAATACGATAAGTGTGATGAAACCTCCAATTATATATTTTCGTTTTTCGAGTCGATAGTCTTTTCTCATCAGTGGATTTCAAGTCTGCTCACCGTTGGTTAGCGTCTTGACATAAGGCTGTCGACCCCGAGCAGAACAAAAATTGTGAAAAGTGCACTCGATGCCGACATAATTACTATCTCCTTAACGTCAGCGAAATTAAAATATTCTATTGTAAAGGCCATCAGACAGTATGCGGCCGACATGCTGAAAAGGTATTTGCCGTAAACAGCAAAACCAAGAGATGATAAGGAAGGCTCGATATTCTTAGTTCTGTCATCTTTGGGCACATATGCATAAAGCATAGGCCGTTTAAGCATGGCAAGCAGGGTGCATGCCAGTGCATTGACTCCGGCGGTGTCCGAGAATATATCGGTAATCAGGCCTGAGAAGAATGCCCAAGTCAATAACCAACTTGTAGATAGATTCATCGGCAACCTGATTATGACATAGATAAACACAAAGGCCATCGCCACATTAAACAGCATAATGTGGTTGAATACAAGCACCTGAGCCAATATCAGCACTGCGAGCACCGCTATATTGGAAAAAAGGATTTTGTTGTTCATTGTTTCAATTGCCTACCTGGACATCAAATGTTGCCAAAGAGTCTATCTCGTTCTTATAAATATCTTTGATTACTCTGACTGTGCTCAAAGCCTTGAAGTCAGAGTTCAATTTAATTTTGAATGTATAGAAGCTGTCATCAGGTCTTATTACTCTTCCGATTATTGTACCAACCATGATTCCTTCCGGGAATGCTGTGCTGTATCCGCTGGTCATGATGGTGTCACCCTTGTGATAGCGTGCGTGACGGGGCATTTCCTCAACATAAGCAGTGGTCGGATCGCCTCCTTTCCAGGTCAAAGAGCCGATAAATCCTGTTCCCTTGATTTTCACACTGAAATGCTGGGTTTCATTAAGCATTGAGATTACACGTGCCATGTGAGGCCCAACTACATTGACAATTCCGGCTACTCCATTCTGGTCCACAACGCCCATGCCCGGTTCTACACCATCAAGCCGGCCTCGATTTATGGTGAAATAATTGCGCGGGTGTGAAGTGTTGTTATTAATTACTGCGGCTGAAATGTAATCAAATCTCTGCTGATTCGATTGACTGATTGAGTCGGCATCAAGTTGAGTGCTGAGTTCTGAAATTTGAGCTTTCAGATTTAAGACCTCATTTTGTAATGCTGCATTTGAGGCTTGCAAACTTTCATTGATGCTTTTCAGATGGAAGTAGCCGGTAACTTGTGACCATGTACTGTATACACCTCCGGTCAATGCATTGGCCGAGGTTAAATATACCGACTGCCGGTAGGAATCGTGTCCTACCAGCAGCGTTAGGCTCAAACACACGTATAGTGTGAATATGAACCATTTGGCGTAACGAACTATGAAACGTAGAATGTTTCTCAATCAGCGAATCAAGAAAGAGAATCGATTGATGTTTTTCAGTGCGACTCCGGTACCTTTGGCC
>CAMWLY010000086.1 GCA_947175145.1 uncultured Muribaculaceae bacterium
TGACAGTTATCAGCATTAGGCGTTCTTGAATGTATTAAGTTTTATCGCTCAGTAACAGTCAATTGCTATCAATATAATTCATTGATACTCAATTAATTACTTGCCGATGCAGAATTTGGAGAAGATGGTTTGGAGTAGGTCGGGAGTGGTGATGGCGCCGGTTAAAGCACTAAGATGATCTACGGCCTCGCGTATGTCTTGAACGGCCATGTCGGCTGGCATCCCTTCGTTGATGGCTCTTAAACCTCGTTCTAAGGATTCTGCGCCTGAGGCTAATTCCGCTGCCTGGCGTGCGTTGGATACTATTAATTCATTGTCAGGATTTCCCCATTTCCTGACCGTTTCTACAAGCTTCTGCTTCAATGCATCTATGCCAAAGCCACTCTTTGAGGATATGCGCAAGATGTCTTGCTCAGTGGCTATGCTACTATCTTGCAAATCTGCTTTTGTTAGTATCTTGAATGTCTCGGTTAGGGGAGATGCGTTTTTATGTTTTTCTTCCTGTATGCTCTCTATCAGACTCTTCTCGCTGTCGGATAGCCAAAGCACAATGGCAGCTGCTTTTAGAGATTCAAGAGCGCGGTTTATGCCGATTTTCTCGACTGTGTCTTGTGTGTCATGAATCCCTGCCGTGTCGGTAAACCTAAATAATATTCCGTCTATTTCAATTGTTCCCTCAATCGAATCTCGAGTAGTGCCAGGCACATCGGTGACTATGGCTTTCTCCTCACCAAGCAGTGTATTGAGAAGAGTGGATTTTCCGGCATTCGGAGGACCGGCAATTACAACATTTACCCCCTCCTTGATAGCTTTACCTGCTTGAAACGAATCTCTCAGGCGCGCTATAATTTCGAGTATTTCTGCTCCGATGGCATTAAGCTCCGAACGGTCTGCAAACTCTACATCTTCTTCCGAAAAGTCAAGTTCAAGTTCAAGCAGCGAACATAAGTTTATGAGTGAATCGCGAAGTTCTGTAAGGCGCGATGAGAAGGTGCCGTTAAGCTGGGTGATTGCAAGTCTATGAGCGGCGGCCGATGATGCTGCAATCACATCGGCCACACTTTCCGCTTGTGTAAGATCAAGCTTACCATTAAGAAAGGCGCGCTTTGTGAACTCTCCGGGTTCGGCCCCTTTGGCACCGCAATCTATCAGTAATTGAATTAATTCTTTCTGAATCCATCTCGATCCGTGCACGGAGAGTTCGACCACATCTTCTCCGGTATATGAATTCGGACTTCTGAATACTGATGCTACCGCTTGGTCAAGAATGGAACCATCAGATCTTACGATATTACCTAAATGCAGGGTATGGCTTTTTGCATCTGACAGTGCTTTCCCTTTCCAAACTTTGTCTACAATAGCAAAAGCGTTTTCTCCTGAAATTCTTATGACAGCTATTCCTCCTTCACCTGCCGGGGTAGAGATAGCAGTTATCGTCGGGCGTAATTCCATTCTTTAAAAGAAGATTTAGTTTCGATTTCCTCCTCAAGTGCATCGGGGAGTGTATGAAAAAAATCAAGGCCGGTGGCTTGTTCTACTTCGCGAATAGTCATCGAGTAATTCATCATATTACCCGGAGAAATCATATTCGGGTATATAAATCCAATACCACGCGGCTCTTTAAGCCAGGGTGCTATCATCACTTTAAAGAAAGCGCTCGGCACTCTAACTCCGGCATTACCGATGCGTTGTGTATCATTATCGCTATAAATGGGTCCGGCAACAATCACAATTGATGAATCTCGCTGCGCCCATAAGCGTTCTTTGCTTTCCAGAGTCTTCCATGCCCCGGTATTAAGTTTATGATCCTGTGGCGCGATATTGGCAAGCGAAAAACAATCGGTCATGGCCTGACTATCCCATTTCTGATCAGCTGCGGGGCATAAATGCCCTCTGTCGTAACCCGAATTGGAATAATCTTTAGTCGTTGGGCAACCGTCAATTTCCAAATCCTGCCAGAAATTTTGTCGTCGGCTCTCCGCTCCGTCTGTCTCGCTGCCGAGTAATTCCCATGATACCCAGGCAGGTGTATGATTCTGTGTATTGAAACCTACGCGGAAACCGGTATAGTCTTTGATAACAATAGGGGAGCCGGTCGAGTACGACACATCGAGCAAGTCTCCGAAATCTGTGCCGGATTTTGACTTGATATCCGCCATGCGTTGCGATGGACCATTGAGCGTAATTGCACCTATGATTCCTATTACCAACAGTGCAATCGAGCACGTCAATAATAGTTTCTTATGAATAATCTTCATATTGGATTACGAGGTCAATATATTTTTATATCTATAACTTAAACGATACGTGTCCGGCATTGTTGCAATGCGATAAACTTCAACTTAAGTTGGTTTGTTTATATTAGTGAATATAAATTTTAACAGTTATGACTATATCTGACCGTCTCAAGCATTTTTGGCATGTAATTTCTAATGTCCGGCCTATTTTTTGGATAACTCTCTATATAGCGTTAGTCCCGATTTTCGCTGTAATTTATATGTGGCTTCCCGACACACAATTTCGCATTCCCGATGGGGGAGCGGTAGATTATTCCGGTTGGCTATATTACAGTATAGTAACCATCACCACCTTGGGATTCGGTGATTATACTCCGACCGGCCACGCGGCACAATGGGTAACCGCGCTTGAAGTGATGCTCGGATTAATCACCATAGGATTCTTCCTGAATGCCGTAGGCTCAATGAAGTCGGAAAATGATGTTGAAACCGAAGTGCAGCGTCGCAAACGCCTGCATGACCTCACCGAAAAGGAAAAACTTGTAAGAAATATTCCTGTTATTCTGCATAAACTCAATAAATTCTTATCATATTGTTATGCGGTCACTACTCCATTGGATCAGAGAAGCACACAAATGGAATATAATTCCACCTTCACTCTTGATGATATGCGAGATATGAACAAGCCGAGCGGCCTCCCCGGCGACTATTCAAGCAGAAGTGCGGTAGGCACACTTATGGCTTATTCCGCATCGTTGAGCATATATCTCGATACACTCCAGTCCAGAGTCGATCTGGCATTATGGCCTCAGCTGCTTGAAGACTGTTTTGCATTCGTTGCCAATTATCAGATGGTAGACCCAGTGACCTCGGATTCAAAGCCCACCGAAGATTTGGCACAATATATACGCAACAATGTTAAGCTCTCGAGAGATATAGAGACTACATTGACTATAATCGCAAATGATAAAAGCGGGAATGCGGCAGCTTCTTCTGAATAATAATTAAAGCAATAATTCCTGCTTAAGTTTTAAAAACACATCATGCAGGGGTGCTAATTTATCGGCATTTTCAGTTTGCTCTTTCGGATACACAATTCCGGGGTGCGAAGGTGAAGTCTGAATGATTGCACTCTTAGCCGCAGTAAGCCAGCGGTATCGCTCCTCTACCGGCAAACCAGGGAAGGGAACGGTATCGCTTTCAAACATATTAAGCTGTTGGCGCAGACGTTCAATATTAACTTTGGGGTTTATGGCTTTTAGTTTCACCGGGTCAAGATGCAATTCGCAATGTATCCAGCGCTGCCGCTTGCACATCATGATCAGACCGACATTTATGAACTCCCCCCTCTCTACGCGTGGCATATATCGAATCACCGCGTATTCATATAAATAATCATCAGGATTTTTCATCTCATACACGGTTAAGAGTTAAGTTTTTCATGTTCTTTAATAGCCTGCTCGGTAAAGATAGCGGAATTCTCAAGTCGCTTGATTAGGAATCTGCGATATGTTTCCCTGCGTTCATCGGCTGAAATATCGCTATCTTCCTCGTTTAACCATTCTTCCGGAATCATGTCAACTATTTTGGAAAGCGTTCTTGGAGTTATCGCCTGGCGCATTAGCTTATCAGCCTCCTTCAGTCGGGTTGCGTAAGGTAGCAGCACATGTGTCTTGATAAACGGGAAAGGATCATTGGCAGCCTCCTCCACATTGCGCCATGAATGATGAAAATATAATGATGCGCCATGGTCAATAAGCCACAATTCACCATGCCAATTCATCATATTCGGATTCAGGCGCGTGCGATCCACATTTGTCAGAAATGCGTCAAGCCATACCAATTTTGATGCTGTAAGTGTATCGACATGGTTCACTGAGGGATCAAAGGTAGAAGCCCCCTCAAGAAAATGCAAGCCCACATTAAGTCCTTCGGATTTTCGCAGCAATTCCTGCACCTCCTCATCAGGCTCGGTAATTCCAAACAGCGGGCTCAATTCAAGCAGAACAAGTTCTGGCACTTTAAATTTAAAAGCCTTTGCTACCAGGCCACCAACCAATTCCGAAATAAGACTTTTGGTACCATGACCTGCTCCACGCAATTTCACCACATACTTAAATTCATCTTCTGCCTCACCAAGTGCAGGCAGTGAGCCTCCTTCCCTCAGAGGTGTAATATATCGGGTAAGTCTTTCTTTACGCAGTTCCATAATCTTATAACGCTTATCATAAGATATTGTATACAAATAATGCGGACGAAAAAAAGTTCCGTCCGCATCTGATTCTATTTGATAAAGTTATCTGATTCCTTTAATCTTGCAAGCCATGGAAATCTTGAATACTCCGAAGCAGCAGAGAGCGATACCTACCCAAATCCAAGCAGTAACGCCGAGACCTATCGGGTTTATAATCAGCCAGAAGCTGAAGAATATTGTCGCAACCAGGAGCAGCACCGCCAAAATAGTTGCCAATGGGTTAAACAAAGATACCGCAAATACCTGACCTATACCGCTGAATGCCGCGAAAATCATCCAGAATCCTACGATATAGAGGAATGTCATAGTCATATTGGCCTCCGACATATTGAGCATCCAGATGCCGGCTATGATATCTATTATCGCCACACAGATATCCCAACCCCAACCGGGATTAAATTTTGCAGTGGCAATACCCCACGCTCCATCAAATATCCCGACTATGAGAAGGCCTATTGCAAAAGCCATGGCAATTATCGGGAGCGCCTGAGCCGGAGCGCATATTGACCAAATACCAAAAGCGAGACATACAAGTCCTGTCAGAAGAGGTAGCCACCAATATTTGGTAACTCCGGACACAAATTTTGTTCTTAACATATTTTCCAGTTTTAAGTTTCTTTTAAACTAAAACACTTAATATGTTAATTTGGTTTCAATCAGAAATAATATCGCGATATTCTTCGAGGAATTGACTAAGTTTATATGCACCGATAGCTATTCCCACTAAAGCTCCTGTCACTACGCCGTAAATCAGATATTTCTCTGTCGACAACAGCATCGCAAGCCATACGATAAGTATAATAGCCAGAGGCAATAATATTGCGATGAATTGAAAATGCTTTTTTCGATAATAGTATGCCAGTCTGCAGACTTCGGCTACTGAAATCTCTGCTACATTTATTTTAGAAATACCTTTAGCAAGCCATTTATCCATGAAAAAGGCTAAAAGGAAATAGAGTACCATGTATGCCTGAAACAGGTATGCTGATATATCAGTGGTATTCAGCGAGTGTCTGAGCAGACCAAACATCCAGCATGGAGATAAGATTGCGAATATCAAGGCCATTCGTGAGAATCTGCGATATCTGTCGGCCAATGATTGAAGCGCAGTCTGGCGTTTTTTAGATGCTCCTGATTCAAAGTTGTGGAATTTAGTTTCATTCCAGCATTTCTGTATATCGTTCATAATTTTAGTTATTTAGCAAATTGTTTAAGTTTAGATTTTGCGCGGTGTAACCTTACACCTACATTATTAACCGACAGTCCGGTTATCTGAGAGATTTCCTCGTAGCTCTCCTCTTCGAGCCATAGAAGCACTATTGCTTTGTCAATTGGATTAAGAGTGGCGATAGCCTCGTGCAAGTCAGTGATTACCTGTTTGCGTTCCACATCATAATCCACTGTGTCATATAAAGAAGTCAACTCTACAGTCGAAATGCTCCGATACCTTTTGCGAAGCGAAGATACGCAGGTATTAAGAGTTATTCGATATACCCAGGTCTTCATAGAGCAATCACCTTTAAAAAGATTCATTGATTCCCAAAGATTGAGCATCGCATCCTGTTTCAGGTCATCGAGATCATATAGTGAGTTAGCGTAACCGAAGCATATACGGTCAATCAGTGCCGAGTGTTCCCGAATTGCTGAATCATACAGTCTGTGAATTCGCGATGCGTCTGGTTTCTTCTCCAGAACCGAGCGAACCATTAGGGTAATCCACTCCAACAATCTATTACTATGTGGAATCGGAATAAAGTTTGAAATTAAATTTAGTGCTGTTGTCATGCTATTATCGGCATTTCCAATTTTTGATTCAACTATATAGTTGCCAAATAGGATAGTAAAATTACAGCATGCCGGAAATATTTTGAAAAATATCATAAAAAACGGTTATCAAAGTTCACCTTGATAACCGATAAGCTTCTGATATAGTATATTAGAATGTTTCTCCCTTTTTAGTCATTGGTACATTCATTCGCACCCATACTGAATCCGGCAGACATCTCCATAAGGCTACCAGTGCGGCATATCTCTTGTCAATCACAGCCACACGTTGCCTTCTGACAATAGATTTGAGCATCAGGGGAACAACTTCTTCAGGTTTCATTTCCATCATATATTCCGCGTCAGCAGAGAGAAGGGGAGTTCTTATCCAGCCCGGACGAATGTCAGTAAAGGCTATATCTACGCCTTCTTTATGCGCCAGCTGTTCAAGAGCTGTCAGATAAGTTGAGGCGCATTTTTTGGAAGCGGAATAGGCAGCCAAGTCACCGATGCCTTTAGTGCCGGCCACACTTGTCACTGCAGCAATCTGTCCGGCATGTTTGGATTGTTTGAAATAATCGTAAGCGGCAGCTACCATTCTTACAAATCCGCCTGCATTGGTCGTGATGACTTCCGCCTCCTTATTCGGATCGAGTTCCGGATTTGAGATACCGATACCTGAAACATGGAAATATATATCCAACCCCCCAAGACGCTCTATAAGCGTGTTCAATTTGGCCGGAGCATCTCGGTGAGTCACATCGATAGATTCATATTCCACCTGTCCCGGATATTTTTTCGACAATTCGCGTAGAGTTTCTGTGTGCCTGGCTGCTAAGCCAAGACGCATGCCCCTTGATAACAGTAATTCAGACATCTCCAGTCCAATTCCTGACGATGCCCCCATGATTATCATCTTTTTCATAAGACTTGATATTATTTTATAATATTAACAATCATGGAAGTTAAAAAGGTCGGTGTAGCACATGAAATTGCCGCACCGACCCTGTAATATTATAGTCCGGTCTCTTATGCACATCTCCGAGCCCACGAGACGCTCATGAATCTCGTATGCC
>CAMWLY010000087.1 GCA_947175145.1 uncultured Muribaculaceae bacterium
TCCCAAATCCTTGACATATTTCTTTAATTAATTAATAAATCAATCATGAGAACGAAACTACTCTCATTAACAATCGGTTTATCGGCCGTTACGGCGATGGCTCACCCGATAGACTTCGACAAGATCCGGAACTGGACCGGCACCGGACCCAATCGTGCCGCTCTTGTCATCCAGTACAACGGCGACACCTATGGCTCTGACGCTTACGTATGGGGTTATCGCTGGGAAAACGGAGAAACACCAACCGGAGAAACCATGATGAAGGCTATATGTGCCAATTCATCTCGTCTTTCAATGCTGACCCAATACACAGGAAGCATGGGAAGCACTCTATGTGGTGTCGGATACAGTCTGAATCAAGAAGTCCTCAACCATGTCTTTTTCAACTTTGAAAAAGCAAAGGATTTCGAGTTTATCAATTTCGACTATTACAATGCAAGTTCGTTCATGGGGCAAAAAGAGGCTCCCGGCGACCAAGCTCCTGAGTTGGCTCAACAAGCAATAGATGTCGCTATATCAGGCACCCACTATATTCAACATCCGTTTGACTATGGTACTTACGGCTATCCTGCATACGACTATGACTGCTGGGATATAGATGTCGATACAGAGAGTCGTGGAGGCATAACGCCATACGAGCCCAAGTGGCTTTCAGCATGGTATGAAGGATACTGGAGTTATTGGTGTGCCAATGCTCCCTCTCAGGAATGGATGTACTCCGGTTCAGGCTTTACCGGCCGCACACTGGTTGACGGGGCTGTGGACGGATGGAGTTTCACTCAGTTTGAGAGTGCAATGGTCGGAGGTATGGGTGAAGGTGTAGCACCATGTGAAGATGGAGAGATCATTTATATGCCTAACAGGTTATCTGAAAAAGAAATTGTGGCATCAAAATGTATCCGTACTATTGGTATCGGCGGAAATTCTATCCCTCTTATTATAAAGTTTGCCAAGAGTAATAAGATTGACAATGTCGTTCTGCGCCTTAAATTCAATTCCGTACTACCTTCGGTAAGCGATGTTTTAAGTGCGCTGAATAGCGACCCCGCTTTTTCTTTTGAAAACAATCGACTAAGCATTGATGCTGATGGCGATGGAATGTTCAACAACTCCGGTGACGATACTTCCGCAGAGGGAAATTGGACCCTCACTGAGTATGAAGACTGTGTTTTATTGGCTTGCGAAAACACCGCAATACCTGAATATTATCTTTATTTACCTGCTGCAGGGATAGAAACAGCCGTTATTCCCGAAGATATGACATTTGCTCTCTCAGACAATTTGAATCATATCCCCGTCTTTGTGCAGAGAGCGGAGAGTTACGATGCTATCAATTATTCTTGGTATCGCAGAACCGATGATACACAAACTCACAGTTCCGATTCCAATGATATAGTAACTTCTATAGGAACAGGTGCCTCCAACTTCGGACAGTTAACATATAAAGGTAACAAAGCAGGTGAACTTTATCTCCATGTCAGAGTACGAACCGGTAAGGGTGCTTCTTATTCATATAGTAATGTATGTCATTTCACATTGTTGCCTCCTGAAATTCCAATTGAAAATATCGAATTCTCGGAGACGTCAGTAGATGCACCTCTAAACTCAAAGATTGAGAATCCAATTACTATATATCCGGAAAACGCAACCTATACGGCCCTCACTTATGCTACGAGCGACAATAAGGTTGCCACTGCAAATGCAACGGCAATTACAACAACTAAGACTCCCGGAAATGCTACAATTACGGTGTCATCAACATGGAATCCTGATGTGAAAGCAACATTCGAGATTGTTTCAGCACTTCGCCATCCTGTTACTGATTTTGCGATTAAAGGTGTTGAAGGCGATGTGATTATTCTCAACCCCAAACAGATGATTGGGGTAATTGCCGACCCGATTCCTGCGAATGCCGATATTCCTGAATTCAATGTAACACTGGAAGGAGCAGGGACATCAAAAGAGGAACTGATTGCTTCAATGTACAAGGTTAATTATTGGGATGAGAACAACACTCGCATACAATTTTATGAACTTAGCGGACATAGAGCCGGTGAATGTACACTGACTCTCAAATCAACCGACGGTAGCAATGTATCTAAAACATATACCGTAAGAGTTGAAGAGCAAGACCACACTCCGTTAGCAAACGGATATACGGATGGAACACTCATTCTTAACGAAGAATGGTTCGGTCATACAAACGGTGGTATGAACTATATTACCCCCGCAGGCGAGATGATGTATCAGGTATATGAACGTGAGAATCCGGGTATGTCATTCGGTTGTACTTCTCAATATGCTGCAATATGGGCAGATAAGCTTATAGCAATCTCTAAACAGGCTATTGATGCCGGAGACCCGCTCCCGGGCGGTGGCCGAGTGGTTGTAGCAGATGCAAAAACACTCAAGAGGCAGGGTTCAATAGATAACCTGATGTTTGGAGATGAAACAAAGAGTGCTGATGGACGTGCAGTTGTTGGTGCAACACCCGATAAAGTTTATGTCGGAACTTCTAACGGTATCTATATTGTAAATATTGACGAGATTAAGGTCATTGGTAAAATTACCACTTTTGATGAATCAGGTTCTGCCGGGGCTGATTTATATTCCGGTCAGATTGGCGACATGGTTCATGCCGGTAAATATGTATTCGGTATAAAGCAAGCCACCGGTGCATTTGCCATTGATACGGAAACCGATCAAGTTGTAAAGAACTATCCGTTCACTACTGTTCAAGGTATAACTCAGACAGCCGATGGAAATGTATGGATTGCATCTACAGAAGGTGGTCGTGGTGTATTTACATGTATTAATCCCGAAACCCTTGAAATTAACGACGATTTAAGTATTATATTACCTGATGGAATGGCATATCCTACCTGTTCTTGGGGTGCATGGCGAAATACGCCATTTGTTGGAAGTCACACTACAAACTGCATCTGGTTCTCTGCCGGAGGGGGTATTGCCGGTGGCTCAGCTAAGGATAAATACTACCAGTGGGAGGTCGGCACACCTGCAAGCGAAATTAAACTGGTATTTGATATGGAAGCTGCTAATCTTATCGGTTCCAACTCTCGAGTTAAACAAAAAACTTACGGGACATTACGATATGACGACCGCTCAGGAGAACTTATTGTGATGACAACTGAAGATTCAGCATCCGGTCACTATCGTTATAACTGGACTCATTTTGTCAATCCTGAAACCGGAGAAATACTCCGCACCATAGAGTTAAGACCTTATTATTGGTTCCAGTCTTTCGCTATTTTCCCGGACAAATATGATGCTACTATAAATCTCAACGACATTTCTATTGACATTGCTGATGGGTACAAGGAAATTGACCTTGCCGAATTGGTTTCTGATAAAGATAATATAGATACCAATATCAAACTTTCAATTTTTGAAACTCCGAGATTGATGGCTGAGGATGAAAATACATCTGAAAATCATGCAGAAGTAAGTCTTGTAGGTAAAAAATTGATGGTTACACCTAAATCAGTCGGCAACCATTTCTTCACTTTGGCTGCTGAATCAAACGGACGACTCATAAGCAAAACTGTGGGTGTCAAAGTTGACGATGTAACAACCGGTATAAACGATGTCGCTTCAGACTCAAAATCAATTATCTGTGACGGACAGCGTGTTTATCTCCACGGTGTTAAAGGTGAGAAATTTGCTGTTTATGACATTTCAGGACGCATAGTTAAATCATTCCGAGTTGACGCTGATAATTATGCCTTTGATTTCAATGGTCATAGTGGCATCTATGTTCTGAAATCGGATTCTAACTTCAGTTCTAAAGTTATCATTAAATGATGAAACTAAGAATATTCTTTCTATCTGCTATCCTGACGGTAATGGCTCTATCCATTACCGCTCAGGAAGCGGACTATACCAAAGGTATAATATGGGTTAATGAAGACTGGTACGGACACCAGAACTCCACCGTAAATTATCTTTTGCCGGATGATCCGGAGGGTAATTTTTGGAAATATCGAATAATTCAGTCTGAAAATCCCGGTAAAGAACTTGGCTGCACTAATCAATACGGAGCCATTTGGAATGGGCGGTTATATCTAATTGCGAAACAGGACAAAGACCCTGGAGCGACCATAACAGGTGGACGCATTACCGTGGCAGATGCTACATCAATGAAGATTCTTCATCAACAAAGCCTTATTGACCCGTCGGGAGCGCAATGTGATGGTAGAGGATTTATTGGTGTTGATGAACACAAAGGCTATATTTCCACAAGCAATGGAGTATGGATTTTTGACCTCGACACTTATAATGTTAAAGGGCAAGTCGAAGGTTCTGCTAATCCAAATGCCGGAGGAGATAACGATAAGCCCAATACCGACCCAACCGGATCTTTATATCACGGTCAGTCAGGTATGATGGTGGCAGCAGCCGGTAAAATTTTCGTGGCTCATCAGCAATTCGGACTTCTTGTTGTTGACCCTGTAACTGACAAAGTTATTAAGACTATTTCTATGGATATCGTGCAGAAAGGTGCCGGAATAGGTTCTATAGTTAAGTCTAAAGACGGCTTCCTTTGGCTTTCCATAGCTAAGAATCTTCAAGGGACAGGAGCTTTCCTGAATTATATTGTTCGTTTAAACCCCGAAACACTGACCTATGAAATAATAGATATTCCCGAAGGAATGTACCCCCCATCTAACTCATGGTATGCGTGGACACCTGATGCGTTTGTAGCATCAAATGTTCAGAATTGTCTTTACTGGAAAGGGGGACCCAATCGGTGGTTTACCGGGACAAAGATATATAAGTTTGACTGTGATAAAAGAGAACAAACCCTGTTCATTGATTTGGAAGAAGAAGGTGCTAATTGGAAACTATATGGTTGTGCAATAGGTATTCATCCTAAAACTGATGAAATTTATATGGCACTCTACCACGAATTCGGGACTCCAACATATATCACTCGGCGTTATTCTCCACAAGGAGAAAAAATACAGGATTACGAGATGATAATGAATTATTGGTTTCCTTCACTTCCTTTATTCCCTCAGTCTCAGCCTGACTCTGGTATTGAAGACATTCCAGTAGATTTAAACAATTCAGTTGGCGACCTGTATGCTTTGAATGGTGTTCTTGTGCAGAGTAATGTCCAAATCTACGAATGGTCTAATATTCAGCAAGGAATATATATTTGGAAATCAAGAACCGGGTTAGAAACTCGGAAAATAATCATCAAATAATTTTTTAAATACATGACCTGAGATTATAACTCGGGTCATGTCTCTATTTGAACAATGAAAAATGTAATATATTTATTATTGCTGACACTTTTATAATCAGCATGCCCTACTTGTCAAGGATGCAGAGGTGACTACATTTATAAGAAGAATACCGGTAATTCTTCAATGTCTATCGACCTTGAAGAAGTGTATCAGCTAACGTCCGAGGCAAAAATCATTTTCAATCTTCGACTTAAAAATTTCCTCGATATGCCCAACCGCTATGAACTCGTCTCGCTTCTCCGCACTCTTGCACATGACAAAGGTAAATGTATCTTGTTCTCAACCCATGAACTGGAAGTAGCACTTCGCATGTGTGACCGTATTGCTCTCGTGGATAATGGGGCGCTTCATCATCTTTCAGTAACAGAAATGATGAAAAGCGGGCTTATCCAAAGATTATTCTCATATCCGAATTTGAACTTGGAAGAATATTATGGCAGAAAAAGAAATGAAATTTACATATCAGGTACAGGATTTTACAGCTACCATCTCCACAGAGGAATATATACGTAGATTCAGTAATTCCGAGTGTTTTATAAAGTATTGCAAAGAATGTCGGAATTATGGTAAGGTTTGGGTCTGTCCTCCGTTTTCGTATGATACGATGGCAGAATTACGTCAATACTCTAATCTGTTTTTAGTGGCCACCAAGATTATTCCCGATGAAAAGGAAATCCCTTTATCGGAAGTAAACCGATTCTATAGCCCGGAACGCCTGCGCATCGAACAGCAATTGAGGGAGATGGAAAAGACATATGGAGGAAAGGCTTTTGCCTATGCCGGAAGTTGCCTTTATTGTCCGGAAGGTTCTTGTTCAAGGCTTGACAATCAACCGTGCCGGCACCCCGACCTTGTTAGACCCTCGCTTGAATCATACGGCTTCGATCTCGGGAAAACTGCATCAGAGCTATTCGGTTTCCCTTTGCTATGGAGTGATGACGGTTATCTCCCTGAGTATCTAACACTCATCTGCGGTTTATTTCATAACGCAGAAAATATTTTGAAAAATAGTTATCACTGTCAGACAACTTAATTATTTGATGAAAATACATATGGAAGCGGCAAAGCAGGAGGTGCCGAAACTGTCACCGGGAGCGGTGATTGTCTCGGCGATGAAATTCCGCGGCGGCAGTGCCGCCGCGCTTTCGTAAATCGAGCCTCAGGTTTCAACCGTAATGGTTGGCTCGGTCAAGCCTCGCCCTGCTTCGCGGTCAATCGGCTGCGCTCGGGATAGCTCGAACAAGTTCGGCTCTGCTCTCATTTGCACGATTGTTGCTGCGGCCGAACGTGCCAACATCTGGAATTTCCTTGACCGCTTTGTAAATGACATTAAGACTGGCAAACGTCTCAATGGAAACAACCCATATACTCCCGGTAGCTGTAAGGCGTGGAGCAGTTTCCGAAAACTTTATAACGGTTTCGACCCTCGCCATAAACTGACATGGACAGACGTTGACAGGGAATTGGTTACCAAATTTCTCGTTCACATGCAGAGACTGGACTATATGGGCAGCTCCGTAAACAAATATCTTGTTTCTTTCAGGGCAATGGTCGGTTATGCTTATGAAGATGGTCTGCACAACAATGACCGCGCATTAAGCTGTTTCTCAAAGCGCAAGGTTGAGGAAAGCGACAAAGCAGTTGAAATTTATCTGACCGAAGCGGAGTTGCAAGCATTGGCGGAAATGGAATTGACAGGTCTTAAAGACCAAGGCCGTGATATTTTTCTCGTTGGTTGCTACACCTGTCAGCGTGTCAGCGACTATAACAATATCCAGCCTGAGGATTTCACGACAACAGCAAAGGGCACACCCATAATCCGGTTGATTCAGCAGAAAACGCGCAACGAGGTAAAAATCCCCATAATGAATCCCAACCTCAAAGCCATCTGCGAGAAATACAGTTACCGTCTGCCGTCTGTCGTTGACCAGATTTTGAACCGCTACATCAAAGAAATACTGAAAGGCCTCTCGGAAATGGTGCCGACATTAGCGGTTAAAGTACCCACCAAACTGACGATGAAGCAAAAGAAAAAGGAGGG
>CAMWLY010000088.1 GCA_947175145.1 uncultured Muribaculaceae bacterium
ACATAACTTCGTACTCACCGTAACCGATGAATTCGGTACTACTACTAAAACTCTAAAAATCAAATTTTACGAATAATGGCAGTCATGAAAAAATTCATAAGATGCATCTCGGGTGCAACTGCCATGATTGTGGTTGCAGCCTTACTACCGGCCTGTTCGCTTGAGGCCCCCTTTGATGCTGCCGGTGAGGGTACTCTCACTCTCAATACCGATATCAGAGGCGATGTGGTTAAGACACGCGCTATAGGAGCTGAGGATTTGGCTTCTCTGCGTGAGAATTGTGTGGTTTATATCGAAAATTCAAAGGGTCTTATTCAGAAGTTCAAAGGTCTCGATAATATCCCCGCTGAAATTCGTCTGCGCACCGGTGACTATGTGGCCGAAGCATGGAGCGGTGACTCGGTATCTGCCTCATTCTCTTCAAAATTCTATCGCGGATACCGGAAGTTCCAGATTGCCGAGGGCAATAATTCCTTGACTCTCAATTGCAATATCGCTAATGTGGTGGTTTCTGTTGACCCCGCATCTCTCGATGTAGACCTGCAGGATCTCAAGGTTACTTTCAGTCATTCGCGCGGCGAATTGCAATTCACTCAGGATAATATCGACTCCAAGGGATACTTCATGATGCCGAATGCCGACAAGGATCTTAATTATAAGGTAGAAGGCAAGATGGCTAATGGCTCAAATTATCTCAAGGAGGGTGTGATACCCAATGTGCAACGCGCTCATGAATATGCACTGAAAATTTCAGCTAATCAGGCTTCTGTGACAGAGGGTGGTGCGCTTATCAAGATTGTGATTGCCGATATTCCTCTGATTGAAGAAACTGTGGATATTTACGCACCACCTGCTATCAAGGGCGATGGCTTCAATATCGATGAGCAGTTGGTATCTCTCGATCGCGCCTTCAATGATACCCGAATCTATGTGCGCGGTTATAATGGAATCAGCAGTATGGTGATGAATACCAGCAGCAATTTCACCAATCATAATTCAGGTAAGAATATCCTGGACAATTCGGTAAAAACCGAGCTTATGAATCAGGGTATCAAGATTGATAAGCTTCCCGCATCGCAAGATGCCGGAGCCGCTGCCAATGGTGTGAGTGTACCTGTCGATGAATATTATATCACATTCACCAAGAACTTCCTCGAAAGCCTCCCGGCTTCAAGTGAAGAATATAAGGTTACATTCATAGTGACCGATGGTAACCACAGACAGAAATCAGCCTCTCTGCGCATAGCCAATGATCCGGCAGCTGTCGAACAGTTACCACCTGTGACTACAGGTCAGGCTATCGATACCGAAAAAGATCCTATGGCTGTAGGCGCTTATAAGGCCACAGTGACATGCTTGCTCAATACTTCAGATGCAACCGGATTCGGTGTGAAGTATCGTCGCAGCGGCGACTCTGCTTGGCAGCAGGCCATGCCTACAAGTGCAAATCAGGCAGCTGCCCGCAGAAATGCACGCAATACACGCGCGCTTGAGCAAACTCCTTATACAGTGGTGCTCACCGGTCTCACTCCCGATACCGAGTATGAGTATGCTGCTTTTGCCGATGGATATGAGTTAGGTGATATCCGCAGATTCAGAACTGAGGGTATATTCACAATCCCCAATGCCTCTTTTGAGGACTGGAGCTCATATACTGCCAAAACACTTCTCGGCAATAGGTCTGTGGTAATTCCCTGGAGTGTGGGTGATAAGAATGCCTCATTCTGGGGTTCAGGCAATGAAGGCTCTGCTACCGCCAATACCACCCTTACCAATAAGTCATCGGATATGGTACATAGCGGTGCATTTGCAGCCCGACTTGAATCGAAGAGCGTTATGAACGTGCTGGCAGCCGGTAACCTGTTTGTAGGTACTTATGTGGAAACCGATGGCACAAATGGTGTGCTGTCACTCGGTAGACCTTATAATGGTTCGCACCCCGCCAAACTTCGTTTCTGGGTAAATTATCGTCCCGGTTCGGGTGTGTCTATCAAGAGTGAGAACAAGGACTTTGTGGCACTCGAAGAGGGTGGAAAAGATCATGGCCAGATTTATGTGGCTCTTACCGATGAACCTATAGAGATCAGAACCAATCCGTCAAAGCGCAAGCTGTTCGATCCCGAAGACCCGCATGTGCTTGCATACAATCAGGTGACCTGGACCGATAACTTCGGACCCGATGGAGCTCTCCAGATGTTTGAGCTGCCCATAAATTATAATGAGAGGGCCAAAACCAAACGCCCCACTCACATGATAATTGTGATTTCAGCTTCCAAATATGGTGACTTCTTCTCCGGAGCTTCAGGAAGTTTGTTCTATCTTGATGATTTTGAATTCGTTTATGAATGATTCCATTAAGCATTGCTTAATTGCATTATCTTTGACTCTGGTCGCTTTTTGCGCCCGGAGTCAATCTGATAATGCCGTCTATGCAAATGATAACCGCGGTGATACCCTTCACATCACTCCGGCCATGATTGATTCAATCAGGGCGGTCGATGAGGTAAAACCGTTTGAAAGAAAGATAGAATCCGTAACATTCATTCCCAAAGGGCAGTGGATCACAGGTCTCTCTTTCTCTTACTCGCAGTCGGCTCAGAATAAATATCAGTTTTTAATTATCGAAAACTTGAATGCCGATACTTATTCTGTAAAGGTTACTCCGATGCTGGCTTACGCTTTCAAGGATGACATGGCTGCCGGTATCAAGTTCTCATATACAAGAAGTCTGGCCAAGCTCGCCAATATGGATCTGGTGCTTGGTGAGGATACACAGTTCAATGTTGACCACCTCTATTCTTTAGGGCATAATTATTATGCCACCGGTATATTCCGCAATTATTTCTCTTTAGGAAATTCCAAACGCTTCGGATTCTTCAATGAGATTCAACTTGAGCTCGGAGGAGGTCAGTCCAAGATTACTACCGGCAGGGGCGAGGATCTAGCGGGTAGCTACGAGAGAAATTTCTCTCTGAATATCGGTATCGTTCCCGGTCTGATGGTATTCCTCTCCAACTGGTCGGCTCTTGAGGTCAATGTCGGTGTGCTCGGTTTCTCTTACCGACATACGCATACCACGCGCGACCGCATTTATGAGTCGAGCCGCCATTATAAAGCGGCGAATTTCCGCATTAATCTGTTTAGTATCACCTTCGGCACAACATTCTATCTCTGATGAAAACAAGACTCTTACTATTCTTGGCGGCTCTGCCCGCGATATTTCAGATGCATGGTGCCGATGTAGCGAATGCAACCCCGGCTGATTCACTCCCCGAACCGGTCGGTAAATACATCTATGTGCCTGATTCGCTTCAGGATGATGTGATTCGCTTGCTCAAGGGGCACTCCAAGGTTGTCGACGATGCCGATAATATTGATGTTAAAGAGAGAGTGTCTTTCAGAGGTGACACTGTGCCTGTGGTTCTTAAGTCTCTGAAAATCGGCCGATACGATCGCGGTTTGTCGAATCTGCTCTATGTGCCTCGCGGTGCATGGCAGGCCGGCCTGACTGTTTCCTACGGTGAACTCGGAACCAAAGACCTCGATCTTTTCGGATTGTTGTCTGACATCGATATTTCAGCCTACGCATTTCAGATCAAACCCTATATCCAGTATTATATCAGAAACAATCTGGCTGTAGGTCTCAAGTTCGGTTACTATAATGCCCGGGGCAATCTCGATAAACTTAATGCTAATATCATGGACGATATGAATTTTAATATCCATGATATTATGTATCGCGCTGAATCTTATTCTGCGGCCATGACCCTTACACAGTATATCGGCCTGAGCAGAATGTCGCGCTTCGGTGTGTTTAATGAAATTGAACTTGCTTTCCAATCGGGAAACTCCGAATTCCGACGTCCTTATGCTGGCAACCTGCGCACAACTTACTCCACATCTACCAATGTGGAACTGAATTTCTCACCCGGTGTGCAGGTGTTTATCATGAAAAATGTCGCCTTTCACGTGTCTTTCGGGGTGTTCGGTTTCTATTTCAAAAATGAAAAGCAGCGCGAGGATGATGGCCGCACAGGCTCTCGGTTTACCTCGGGTGCCGATTTTAGATTCAATATCTTCAATATAAATTTCGGCATAGCTGTCAATATTTAAGTATCAATAACTGCGATTATCTTGGCGATGAAAAATCACGCACTTCGATATAGCTGCCGACTATTGTCTGCGTTAGTAGTATTCTCTTTCAGTCTCGCATCCTGTATCAAGGATGATATCCCTTATCCAAGAATCAAACAGATGATTCTTGAAATAGCCGCTGAAGGAGAGTCCAAACCGGCCTATATCGATTCATTGGCTTTTGAAGCTCATATTTATCTGGAGGAAACTACCGACATTCAGGCGGTAAAGTTTACTAATTATCGTGTTTCCCCCGATGGAGTGTCTGATCCTAATCTTCTTGAAGGCACTTATAATATGACAAACCCTCTGTTTGTCACCATTTCGCGATATCAGGAGTATGGTTGGGAGGTCTTCGCTCACCAGGATATAGTGCGTTATTTTAAAGTGGCCGGAGAGATAGGTGAAAGTGTGGTCGATGTAGCTGCACATCGTGTGGTGGTTAATATGGCAGAAGGTACGGACCTATCCAGACTCGATCTTGAAGCTGTAAAACTCGGGCCTGAAGGTATCACGACTATGGTGCCTGATATTAAGCCGGGAATTATAGACTTGAGCTATCCGCTGCGTGTCGAGGTTACCGCCCACGGACGCACCGAAGTGTGGACCATATATGCGGAAATCACCGAAACTATCGTTTCTACAAGTCAGGTTGATGCTTGGTCCAAGGTTATTTGGGCTTCCGGTATCGGACCTGCCGATGTGGAAAACGGTTTCGAATATCGTCCCGCCTCTCAGACAGAGTGGATACCTGTGCCACAAAAATATGTAACACAGAATCAAGGCTCTTTCTCCTGCTACATTCCTCATCTGGAACCACTCACCGAATATGTGGTGCGCACCGTATCAGGCGAAAATACAGGTAATGAAGTCAGAGTGACTACACAAGCTACCGCCGATATCCCCAATGGCGATTTCAACCAGTGGAGTCAGGAGGTTTTCTCGCTCAATAAGGCTATGATGTGGGTTCCATGGAATGAAAACGGTGAACGATACTGGGATACCGGTAATCGCGGCTCGATAACTCTTAAAGTAAATCTGACCACCCCAACTGATTATGTTCCGGCAGGAACAACAGGAAAAGCTGCAAGGTGCGAAACTAAGTTTGTAGGACTCGGATTGTTAGGTAAACTTGCTTCCGGTTCCATTTATACCGGTACATATGTGCGCACAGATGGCACCAATGGTGTGCTCGATTTCGGACGTCCTTGGACTCTTAGGCCTACTAAACTTAGAGGATATTTCCAATATCAGGCAGCTACTATAGAGAATGCTTCAGCCGAATTTGCGGAACTGAAGGGTCGCCCTGATACCTGCCATATTTATGTGGCTCTGGCGGACTGGACTGAACCTTTCAACGTCCGCACAAATCCGGATAACAGGAATCTGTTCAATAAGGATTCAAAATCCATAATAGCATATGGTGAGCTTCTATATTCAGGAAATATGACTGAATATAAACCGTTTGAGATTGAACTGGAATATCGTGACAAATCTCGCATACCCACATATCTTCAGATTACCTGCTCCGCTTCCAAATATGGTGATTATTTCACCGGAGGTGCCGGCTCTCTGCTTTATGTTGACCAGTTCTCATTTGACTGGGATTACTGATTATGATTTCATAATTTGACTCTGTAGAGATGAAACTCAGACTTTCGATATTTTCATTATTGTTGGCTTTGATTATTGCAATGCCATATTCTGCATTCGCTGATAATAGTGAAGCAACTTTTCACCCGAGCGCAGCCCAAAAGGGTGTAAGATATTCCACAGATGCACTCCTGATTGCATTGCCGGCAAGTGCGCTTGTAGGAACATTCGTCATGAAAGATTGGAAAGGTCTTATCGAGGGTGTGGAGACAGCTGCCGTAACTGCGGGTGTAACATATCTTTTGAAATATACAGTCAAGGAAAAAAGACCGGATGGCTCCGACTGGCATTCATTCCCGTCTGGTCATTCGGCCACTACATTTGCCGCGGCTTCATATCTCATGCGCAGATATGGTTGGAAATTCGGTGTGCCGGCATATGTGCTTTCTACTTATACTGCATGGGGGCGGTGCTTCGCCAAAAAGCACCATTGGTATGATGTGGTGGTAGGTGCCGGAATCGGCACTGCAAGCGCCTTTATATTTACCAAGCCTTACGCCAAAAAACATAATTTGCAATTGGTGCCGGTAGCTGATGCATCGCATATCGGCATATACGCCTCAATGGAATTTTAATGGCCTCATTTAAATACGCATTCAGTGGAATCGCGCGGTTGTTTCGCAACGAACCTCACGCCAAGTTTCACCTTGTGGCAGCCGCTGTGGTAATCGCAGCCGGCTTATGGTTCGGTTTGGAAGTCTGGGAATGGGTAGCCGTAATGTTTTGCATAGGAGGAATGTTCGCGGCCGAAGCATTCAACACATCGCTTGAAAAATTGGCAGACAGAGTCTGTCGCGAATATGATCCGCTGATAGGCGCGAGCAAGGACTTATCAGCAGGCGCGGTATTGCTTTTTGCCATTACATCGGCAATAATTGGAATTATCATCTTCCTGCCCAAGCTGATCGACCGGCTCCTGATTTATTTTTAGACCTTGCTTCCAACCCCTGGCTCTACAAGATAGAAATAGATTTAGGATTTCAGATTTTAGATTTTAGATAAATTATGCCTTGATTATCTAAAACGTGAAACCTGAAATCTAAAATCTGCAATCTGAAATCTGAAATCTGAATCCGACATCTGAAATCTGCAATCTGAAATCTAATCCCTAACACCTATTCAAAGAAATTAACAAATTTTTTTCTGACTGAGAGACAGTGAGATAAAAGGAAAAAGCTGTTATAAGGCATATTTTTTTACAGAAAAATTTGGTGGTGGAGAAAATTTGCATTAATTTTGCAACCGCAAACGGGAACAGAGACCTTGCAAAAAGCCGATAAGGCATGAGGGAATGAGCCTGTAAGCGAAGAGAACATTGACATTTTGCCATCAAGACAAGAAGCAGCGAAAAAGTTGTTATCTTAAGAGTACAGGGACAATAAAGT
>CAMWLY010000089.1 GCA_947175145.1 uncultured Muribaculaceae bacterium
AAGTTATAGAAATTAGATTGTATTTTTGTAGTATCGGTTAAGAACCTGTGTGATTCGTAGACTTATAATTCAATGGACGGAAATCGAGAAAAGCAGATATTTAAAATCACACTCATTGGCTCAGTAGTTAACGCCGCTCTGATTGTACTGAAGTTAATTGCAGGTTTTATTGGCAAAAGTTCTGCATTGGTAGCAGATGCTGTTCACTCTCTGAGCGACTTTATATCAGATGTAATAGTAATAATATTTGTAAAAATAGCAGGAAAGCCCAAGGATAAAAGCCACGATTACGGACATGGCAAATTTGAGACCCTTGCTTCACTGATTATCGGAATATTGCTGATAGCTGCGGGAGTCGGGCTAATGATTAACGGAATAGAAACAATCATTCGCTCAATTAACGGAGAGATACTTGCAAGGCCTACAATGCTTGCATTTATTGTGGCATTGGTTTCAATTGTATCCAAAGAATGGTTGTTCAGATTTTCCATTACAAAAGCCAAGAAATTAAATTCGCAAGCTGCTATAGCTAATGCATGGCATCACCGCAGTGACGCCATTTCATCATTAGGCACTCTTGCGGGTATTGCGGGAGCGATGTTTTTGGGAGATAAATGGCGAATACTTGACCCGATAGCGGCCGTGATCGTCAGTCTTCTGATTATAAAGAGTGGATATGATATAGTAAAACCATGCATCGAAGAGTTGCTTGAAGCTTCACTGCCTGAAGAAAAAGAAGCCAAAATAGAGCAATTAGTCTTGAATGTGCCCGGTATCAAATATGTGCATAATCTTCGCAGTCGTCGTATTGGCAATGGGATTGCAGTGGATCTTCATGCTAAAATGGATGGAAATATGAGTTTATCACAAGCTCATGACATAGCTACTGCTGCCGAAAAAGCTATAAGAGATGTATTCGGAAAGAATTCGATAATTAATATTCATATGGAACCATCTGCTGATACTCCTAAAGAGGATACCGAAAGCAATTCATAAAAATATCAAGATGTGATATAACTATAAGTTTTGTAAATAAATAATCATAATAATAATTGTATGTCACAAGAAACTAAAAACAATTACAATCATGAGATTCCCGGAGGCCATGAATATGAATACCAGGGTCTTACCATCAATGGTTTTCTCATGATATTTTTCACCTTTATTCTGATTCCCGCTGCCATGATATGTGCATTTACCATAGGTGGTGAAGAGCATCTCGGGATTTCTCTGGGAATTGGACTACCTCTGATCGTAATATTCGTGTTGGGCTGTGTAGGATACTTCACACAAGAGCCTAATGTGGCCAGAGTGATGATATTCTTCGGCAAATACAAAGGAACATGCAAAAAGGTCGGATACTTCTGGGTTAATCCTCTGATGTCTCGCAAAAGACTCTCCTTGAGAATCCACAATATGGATATTGATCCAATCAAGGTAAATGATAAGGTAGGTAACCCCGTATTAATCGGCATGGTGCTCGTATGGAGAATCAAAGATACTTACAAGGTTGTGTTTGATTTGGATTCGCAAAGCCTCGGTTCACAGGGTGGAATAAATAATGCAGCTTTATCAAATTTCGTAAGAATACAGAGTGATGCGGCATTAAGAGAAGTGACAAGTCATTATGCTTACGATAACACAGATGCAGGGAATAATAATGAATTGACACTTCGCGACAGCGGTAGTGAAATATCAGATCTCCTTGAGAGGAAAATCAATGAACGTCTCGCCATGGCTGGTATCGAGGTAGTAGAGGCAAGAATTAATTATCTTGCATACGCACCTGAAATTGCTGCAGTGATGTTGCGCCGCCAGCAGGCATCAGCAATAATCAATGCGCGTGAGAAGATTGTAGAAGGTGCAGTATCAATGGTTGACATGGCGCTTCGCACTCTTGATGAAAAAGGAGTGGTTACTCTTACCAACGAGCAAAAGGCTTCTATGGTTGGTAACTTACTGGCAGTGCTTTGCGCCGATGAACCACTTACCCCTACATTAAATGCCAACGTATAAGCGATAATATAATACAAGCTTAAAAATCAGAGGGAAGCTCATAACTGGGCTTCCCTCTGATTTAATATATTATATTTATAATGTCTTGATTTAAAAATGCTTCTTATGCTCGATTGCCTTATGCACTTTGTGAACCTCTTTGGCCACATGACAGATTGCACATACTGTCGCTACTCTGGTTAGGAGTGTCACAGCTTTGTAAACACAATGAGCTACTTTCTCAAATTTGCAACCTGCACCACATTTGCAATTCTCACCACATTCGCAGCAATTTTCAACGTTTTCAACCTGCTTTTCAGCAACTTCATTCAAATTTTCTTTTGCCATAATATTATCCTTTTAATTGTTTTTCATAGATACTACTATAACAAATGGAAATTCTCATATATTGTTAACAGGTGTTAAATCAATATTTTTGTTACTGATTCATTAGTTTTCACCAGATACACTCCTGAAGACAAGGCTACCTTGTGAGACAGACCGTGTCCGGCATATACCATCTTACCATCAGCGGCAAATACTTCTACGTTAATATCAGATTGTGAGGTCACATAGAGTATTCCTTTGTGGGTTGATACTGAAATCGCAGAATTAAGATTATCTGCTATACCGCTATCGCCGATTGTAACAAAAACACTTCGGCTGCGTTTAGACTCTCTATTGCCTTCATAAAGTGCAGATACATTATATTCATATTGGCCATTGGCAAGTCCGCGGTCCACATAATTCTTGGCATCAACGGGGAAATCTCCGATTGCTGCTCCATTACGATACAGTCTGTATCCGACATGATTATAGAGACCCGCAGGAGCCTTGGCTATAAATTGCAAATCATCAATCATCAGGATAAATCCATCTTCCGACACACATCTGATTGCAAAATATTTAGCATCTTGCGGCAGAGCTACCGAGCATTCTTCCCATTCGGCACCGGTAGAAACAGTGCTTGTAAGAGCGGTAAATGAGCCGGGGTTATTATCAGTAGAAGAATATAAAACCTGATATTTGTCAATTCCCTGCATTACGTCACCGGATTTTGCAAAGAAACTGATCGTCTGGCCTCCGAAAATTTCTGGAGAAATAAACCAGTCGTCATTTGTTGCTACAGTGGCACTACCGGTAGAGGAAATTCCGAATCCTTGAATACTTGCGAGAACTTGCTTTCCATTATGCGGGTCAAAACAATCATAGGGGAACAGTGAAGATGCAGGACTAACAATTCCCAATGTCACCGGATTGAATACCATAAAGGCCATCGGCTCACCGCTATTTTCGAAATATATATCCTGGAATGCATAAGTTCTGTTACCATCAAGATCATGAAGAGTATATTCGCCGAAATTATCTATGCCAAACGCTGCATAATCTTCGAAACCATCATTCATAATAAATGAATCCGGCTTACCCCATGTGATTGTCACATCGCACTGACTACTGTCAGCTTCGACAGAAGATATCTCTGCAAGACGAGGCTCTACAACTGTTGTTCCGATAGTCTCGGAGCGATTGTTACTTGACATCTCATCTGCGCTAAACTCAATTTCAGCATAATATTTGCGAACTGAACCGACATCTTCTTTTGAATATGTTACTTCAAATTCAAAAGGCAAATACTCCTTGGAAGCAATTTTTTTACCTGGGAGAGTCTTGAAAAGGTTACCGTCAGCATATATCTTCACATTATACTGAGAACCATTAATTTCATTAGCACCATAATTAAAGATGGTAAATTTATAATTTGCGTTTTTACCGGCTTCAATCTTGGAAGGTCCACTGAAAGTGTATGCCTGAAGATCATTTTCAACAATATTGGCAACTTGAATATGGTCTACATATACATTCTGCTCACAGTCTGTGATACCATGCAGAGACACACGAATATAAGGCTGATTGCGATATTCTGAGAGCGAATAGCTGTATTTTAGCCAACCGGTACCAAGATCGTCTACACGTATCGGATCATCAAGGGCCACAAAGGAACCATCGGGAAGCATAATTTCAGGAATCAATGCATCAAGGAATCCTTCATCCCATGCGGCATGTTCATCGGTATAGTTATGATATAGATAGAAGCTTAAGCCGGGAGAATTCATCTCTTTTATGCTGAGTTTCGGTGAAATCATTCTACCCTCATCATTGTTATAACCACCATTGGAATATACAGCCATGCCTCCGTCATTTCCAACCGGTATACAATATGGTGAGCTACCAATAGATGTCACACCCCAGTTCTGAGCCTTACCTTTGACTTTTGTCAAAACCCACGGAGTATAATGCACTGATGCATCTTCGAAAGTTTCAAGGAATGTGCCGGTATATGGTTCACCATAAACTATGTAATCGGTGGCGGCAGCTTCTCCAAGACCTGCAGGGCTCTTGGCTGTAACAACGTAGGCCACAAGATGCTGTATTGTAGAGCCATCAAGTTCCGTATCCGTAAAAGTCAATCCCTTGACATCTTTGGCTAATAATTCGAAATCATCTTCATAGCGGTATATATTATATGTCAGTTCTGAGGGATTTATGAATCCACCATTTTCACCGTTGGTGGGAGCTGTCCAGGTGACTACAGGGTGACCTGTTGCGTCTGAGACCTCAAGATCAGTCACTATAAGCGGTATATCCCAACCGACAAATACTTTGACTTCAGCTTTTTTACCCGCTTTCCCATTGGCAAACGGAACCACACGATAGTTCATCCAACCATCGACATAATTTTCTGTCCATGAGAGAGAGGAACCGCAAGCAGGCTTATCAAAGACTTTGACCGGAATCAGTTCATTACCATGATATATCTCTATCTTTTCAAGGCTTGACAGGGGAGTACCGGCTACTGAATTAACCGGGGCATTAAATGATAAGGTTACAGAATTAGCTCCTGAGTTATCCGGAGTTGCTGCAAGATTGGATACAGCTTCAGGAGAATCTTCATCAGGCACGGCATCAACCTGAATATCGGCGATAAAAAGATAAAAACGCTTCTTATCAGATGTGATATGGAATCCGATAAAATTATTGCCGTCTGCATCTGCTACAAAGTCTTGTGTAAATACCTGATGATCTTTATGATTATATTCCTTAGTCGGAATAATTACTTTCTGAGCCTCTATGGTATTCTTGCTTCCTGCAGTTACGGTAAGTTTTTCTTTATCACCTCTTGTCCACATAGTGAAAGTCAGTCGGTATTTCTTACCTTTCTCCAATTGCACTGGAGGAGTTATCAACCAGTCGTCAGCAGCTGACTCAGGGCTGTAACCATATACGGCACAAATTCCATCTTCCTCATAAGTGTATTTGAAATCGGGACCATACATCCAACCTCCCCAGTTATATTGAGCGTTCCAATCTTGGTTGGCATCAATTATAGTAAAGAGATTAAAATCTTCCTTGGTCTCCATACTAAACAAACAAGGTAAAGCGGAACCACCTCCGAATAATCCGGATTCAGTAGATGAGCTGACGCCCTCCCGGTTGCCACACCAAGGAGTGACTACATACCAATAATTATCTGCCTTGGCTTCTACTATATCTGTATAACCGGATGTTTTGATTCCGGAAGCAACATTTACTTCATCGGGATAGCGTGTGATTGTATAAGTCAACTGAGTCGGGTCGATCCACCCATCATGCCTTCCGATAGCAGGAGCTTCCCATGAAATAACGGCATCGCCGGATTCATTAGCAATCAATTTCAAATTAGTAACAGCGGCAGGAGCATCGATACCTACGAAAGCTGCTACTGCTCGGCGAGGTCCATCGCCATCAGCATTTGACGCCCATGCTGTGAAGTTATGCGATCCTTCATTTAGTTCACGCGCTACAGTCTTTGAAGTGCCTGCAGCGAGCGTAAACTCCTCCTTGTTGCCACCGTCTGTCAGCAGAGTTACTGTAAAGTTGCCTGAGAGGGGAGTATCCGAATAAGTTTTTTCGGGAGCTGTTACAGTCACACTACCGGTAAGCGAGCCATTTGTGAAATTTGTAGAAATTTCGCATACACCCGGAGCCGATGCATTAACTTCGGGAGCGGGTATATATAAACCGGTATATTCTTCATTATTCTCAAATGTGAGAATCCTGGAAGCCTCACCGGTGGCTACATTGACTTCATATAAACCTGTGGCGCCACGATCTGTCACAGCTGCCCAATATAGTTTCCCTGTTACAGGGTCAAAAGCCATAGACTGAGCGAAACCGGTATCAATACCGGTAGAACCTATTTCAATGCAGTCACCTGTGGTTTTATTGATTGAATACAGTTTTGAATCCTTGCCAAGCGAAATAGCATACAGCTCGCCTGCGGGATTAGCAGCTAATGTTACCATGGCCGGTATCTGAGCAATCGGCGTGGCGAATCCGGAATAGCTGTCTATTTCTGATAGCGATGGATAATACTTGGCGAAGTATCCCGATTCATCGGTAATCTTGATATTACCCAATGCATAGATTTTATCTGTGGTAACATCATAGGTCAAGGCATTGGTAATCTGCTGCAAATCGAAAGTCTCGTTGATAAAGGACTGAATCTGCTTGGTTACCTGTTGTGTCTTGAAATCGTAGGTACAGAATGTATTGAATGTGTAACCCATCTCATCGGTATACACAAACGAATTCCAGTAATATTTACCATCATGATAGCAGCCACCGCCATTGGCTTCATATCCACCTTGTGCATATACCAGTTCCGGTGCTGTATAATCGGAGGCCGGGAAGGAATATATTCCGTAACTTCCGGTTGTTCCGGCCCAGGTATTGCTATAAAGCATGCTACCATAAATCATGGTTCCATCGCCCATTACCTTGGCCGGTGACTTTCCGGGACGTTTTGATGGAGATTCGATTTCTTTTAGAGTGAACGGTGATGATGCGCATATAGGCAAAATTCGAACCTGTTGAATAGGTTTTGAGATAACTGAAGCATCGCCGGGGGAGTTCTTGATAAACTCTCTGTTAGCTTTCTCCGGATTGAATTGGCCTCGTTTATGTCGAGCACCAAGTTCTGCACTGACTCCGGCAATTAAAACTGCAGAAGTCAATAATGCAATTGACGGTTTCATAATTCAGAGGTTAGTAAATACAATATTTTTGGAAAGTTACAAAAAATCTACTAAACCTCTGCATTATGATATAACAA
>CAMWLY010000090.1 GCA_947175145.1 uncultured Muribaculaceae bacterium
GTATAAAGTATACTTTAATTTAATAATTTGCATTTGCAGATGCATTTGTGTCGTAAAATATCAGTGGTTTTAAATTGCAAATATGGTGTAATCTGAAATTAGGTTTTGAAATTTGCAAAATAAATATTACATTTGCATATCCGATAATTTAGTCGATTTTTAGTTATGACTGATGATAATGCCGCAATTCGTCTAAAAGGGTTCATCGAACATCTGGGCCTATCCTACTCCGTTTTTGCCGATGAGTGTGGTGTGCCGCGTCCGAGCCTTTCACAGATACTCAGTGGGCGCAATAAAAAAATAAGCGACGTATTGATTCGCCAAATTCACCAAGCTTTTCCAGAGTTGTCCATATCTTGGTTACTTTTTGGCGAAGGAAACATGTTGGTCGGTTCACCGGCCAATATTGATGCATCGGCCGGGGGTGATGGTCAAGTTTCGCTTGGCGACAGTATGGGGAATGCCGGAATGCATCATGATGACACCATTAATGCAGATATGGGGTCCTGGTTAGATGAAAAGGGGGAGAGCATAGTAAATCATGGGATTTCACGTGTAAACTCTCCAAATATTTCGGGAGATGGCTCGGGAACAAGCAAATATGAAAATCTCAGAGCCTTAAATGAGGCAAGAAAAGCACTTCAAGATACTAAGGAACAGTTAGATAGGGCGAATGAAACAATCGCGTCTCTAACTGCTCAAATAGAAAAATTAGTAAAAAATCCCAGAAAAGTAGGTCATGTCACTATATATTATGATGACTCGACCTTCGAAACCTTCCTCCCGAAGTGATAGACAATTAACAATGTACAATGAACAATGAACAATTGACAATGGGCAATTGGCAATGGGCAATTAACAATTATTGTCCATTCTTTTTCCATTCGGCTTGGCGCGCGGCCATGCCCGCTTCCTGTGAGTTGTTTCCGGCTTTCCAGAATTCCCGCCCCTCAAGACCATCAGGTAAATATTGCTGAGTTACATAATTTCCTGCATAATCATGCGCATATTTATACCCTTCGTGATAGCCTAAATCCTTCATAAGTTTGGTTGGGGCATTGCGCAAATGGAGTGGAACCGGCAGGTTTCCGGAGCGATTTACCTCCTGCAATGCGCTATCAATCGCCATATATGCAGTATTGCTTTTAGGAGAATTTGCCAGATAAATAGCGCACTCCGACAGTATGATTCTGCCTTCCGGCCAACCTATTTTAGCGAGTGCATCAAAGGTCGCATTAGCCAATAACAAGGCATTCGGATTAGCCAATCCTATATCTTCTGCAGCCAATATCACCAGTCTGCGAGCTATAAATTTCGGGTCTTCACCACCTGCTACCATTCGTGCAAGCCAATATACTGCGGCCTGAGGATCGCTCCCGCGGATAGATTTGATGAATGCAGAAATAATATCATAGTGCATCTCTCCATTGCGATCGTATGCAGCCGGATTTTCCTGCAAAGCATTGGTTACAGAAGTGTCATCAATTACTATTTTTTCACCTGCAGGCACCGACTGCTCGATTAAATCAAGAATATTGAGAAGTTTTCTCGCATCTCCTCCGGAGAATCGGAATAGGGCGGTTTTCTCCTTGATTTCGATTTCTCGCGAGTGTAATATCTCATCTTTTTCAATGGCGCGCTGCAGCAATTGCTCCATGCCATGGACATCAAGTGATTTGAGAGTATAGACCTGTGCTCGCGATAATAGCGGCCTGATGACTTCGAAAGAGGGATTTTCCGTGGTGGCTCCTATAAGGGTTACTGTGCCACGCTCCACAGCTCCTAACAATGAGTCCTGCTGAGCTTTGTTGAAGCGATGTATTTCATCGATAAAGAGTATCGGTCTCCCTTTTGAGAATATGCTTTGCGATGCTTTTTCAGCCTTATCAAGCACTTCGCGCACATCTTTGACGCCTGATGTCACGGCCGACAGGGTAAAGAACTCCACACCGGTGGCTTTGGCAACTATTTGAGCCAAAGTGGTTTTGCCCACACCCGGCGGGCCCCATAAAATAAAGGAATTTACCCGACCTGATTCAATCATGCGCCGGATTATACCATTCTCTCCGACCAGATGCTCCTGGCCTATGTAATCTTCAAGAGCGGCGGGTCTAAGTCTCTCGGCAAGTGGAATATTGTTAGTTTTCATTCTGAACCCCATTAGCGGCATGAACTGAAATTCTCTCTATCAATGCTTGAAGATCAATCTCCGATAAATCGCTGACTATCATGTCACACCAAGGGGCTATTATTTCCGTGGGCAGGGTAGTGGAAAGTCCAACCGTAAAGGCTCCTGATTTTCTTCCGGCTTTAACGCCCTGCAGTGAATCCTCAAACACGACGCATCTTGACGCGGGTAATCCTAATGATTTTGCGCCCAGCAGATAACCCTCGGGATCAGGCTTCGATTTAGACACTTTATCGGCCGTGATCACCGCATTAAATTCCTTCTGAAAACCGGGTAGTTCCTCTTCAAGGTGCTGCATCTTATAAGAGTTACTGCTGGTCACAAGGGCAAAAGGAAGCGAGTTTCTTTTTAGTTCATCTATTAATTCGCGGGCACCGGGCATATAATTATACCGCATGCGCTGCTCCTCGGAATCAAGCATGGCGGTTACCTTGCTGTGCAGTTCTGCAGGGAAATAAGTATTGAGAATTTTGGGCAAGGTTTCACCTTTGATTTTGCGGGCGAAATCAGTTATTCCCGTGGGGAAAGCTTTATCTATTTCGCTCCAGATGCGGGTGTATTCGGTTTCACTGTCTATCAGCACACCGTCGAGATCAAAGAGAAAACCAGTCTTCATAATAATAATCAGAATACAATTCTTCCTTTTTTGGCCTGTTCGAGCATCTTTTTACCGGGCACGAGATATACTTCGAGCCTGCGATTCTTTTCGCGATTGCTCATGGAATTATTTTCCACAAGAGGCATATCGTCACCGAAAGCGTATGGGAAAAGATATGTGGTATCGGACCCGGAATCGGCATACCAGTCTGCTATAGCTTTAGAACGCTCCTCGGTGAGTTTATCGCGATAAGTCTCTGAGCCGGTATTGTCAGTGTGCATAACCATCAGAACCCTATACATATCAGGATCCTTCAGATAGCGTTTGAATGGGGCGAGGTATACCGATGCTTCCTGACGAAGCACGGTATCATTGGGTGCGAATAGATTGGCTGCCGGAATAGTGACAAGCAATACCTCTTTGTTGCGATAGGTTTCGACCGTGCAACCGGATTTCTGAGTAAATTCACGTCCAAACAATCGGTTGCGTCCCTCTTTCTCCTGGAATTTTCTGATGAGATCGGCACTTTTGCTATCGAGTGGCACAGAATTGACCATCTCAATAAAGTTCATTTCATCAAGCAGGGTAAGTTCCTCTTCAGAAGCAGCATGTTTATTTTTATCCGCGTTTACGAACTGAGACAGAGAGTCGTTGATGCGATAAGTCATGGTTTGCTGCGCCATGGCTTGTGTAAGGCTCATAGCGGCTATTGCCGTGATGGCCAGCAGTCGTTCAAATCTATTGCTTGGATTCATCATATTGCCGTTTATTAATCCGGGTATCCCGAAAACCTTAATCTTTTATGTTTAGATTCACAAGCCCATCGGGCAGGGTAGTCCTGACTATATGATTATCATCATCAATTTCATCGATAAATTCATCTGCTACCGGAATATACAGTGTATTGTCTGATTTGTCACGAACCAGAAACAGCACATTGGCAGTAGAGTCATCTACCTCAACAATCTCGCCAATCTCGCCAAGATTTGAATCAATAATCGTGTATCCCTCGAAGTCATCGGCAAATTCAAGATTCTCATCATCATAGTAATCAACTATATCTTTGCGAAGAACATAGATAGTCTTATTTACAAGTTTCTGAGCTTCTTCACAAGAGTCCACGCCTTTAAGTTTAATCAGATATGATTCACTTCCTTTCGGCCTTATGCTCTCGGCATAAAAGGGCACATATATACCATCGACATCGAGAATCAGCGGGTGATTGTCAGTTAAAAAATCCGGGTCTACGTCGGTCAGTGCATTCAGTTCACCCTTAAGAGCATGAGTCTTCTGAAATTTGCCAATCTCTATGATTTCACTTTTTTCTATCATTTTCGACTTTGATTCGCTTTTGTATAGAAATGAGAGCTTGCTCAATCTTCTATTCTAATGATTTTTGCGCCCAAATTGTTGAGTCTGCGGTCTATATTTTCATATCCTCGGTCAATTTGGTTTATATTTTGAATCTTGCTTGTGCCTCTTGCTCCCATTGCAGCTATAAGCATTGCGATACCGGCCCTGATATCGGGCGATACCATATCGGTCGCTCTCAGGCAGTTGAATTTGCCGGCGCCTATTACCACCGCTCTATGGGGATCACAGAGTATTATGCGGGCGCCCATGTCCAGAAGCTTGTCTACAAAGAAGAGTCTGCTTTCAAACATCTTCTGGTGAATTATCAGTGAACCGGAAGCCTGTGTAGCCACAACCAGGAATATGCTCAGCAAATCCGGTGACAAGCCGGGCCAGGGAGCATCGGAGATGGTCATGATTGATCCGTCGATAAACTCCTCGATACGATATATCTCGCGCTGGTCTACTCTTATATCATTACCCTCGATCTTGAGGTTCACTCCGATTCGCTCGAATGCCTGAGGAAGCATGCCGAGGTCATCTATCCCAACATCCTTGAGCAGCAGGTTTGATGCTGTCATGGCAGCCATTCCGACAAAACTTCCGACTTCAATCATATCGGGCAGAAGCTTGTGAGTGGTACCGCTAAGGCTTTCAACGCCGGTGATTCTAAGCAGATTTGACCCGATTCCTTCGATTTTGGCTCCCATGCTTACAAGCATGCGGCATAATTGCTGTATATATGGTTCACAAGCAGCATTATATATCGTGGTTGTGCCTTCTGCAAGCACCGCAGCCATCACTATATTGGCAGTGCCGGTTACCGATGCTTCATCGAGTAGCATATAGCACCCTTTGAGTTTCCCTTTGGGTGCGCTTATCCGATAGGTGCGGGTTTCCGAATCATAGCGGAATTCTGCGCCGAGCTTCTGGAGTCCTGTGAAATGAGTGTCCAGTCGGCGGCGTCCGATTTTATCCCCTCCGGGGCGTGGCATCACAGCTTCACCGAACCGAGCTACAAGCGGTCCCATAACCATCACCGAGCCGCGAAGACTTTCTGCCTTCTTGCGGTATTGATCACTGCAAATATAACCCAAGTCTATCTCATCTGCCTGAAATTCTACCTCCGACGGGGAAATATAGCGCACTTTTGCTCCCATTTCAGAGAGCAAGTTTATCAAGTTTCTCACATCGGATATTTGGGGCAGATTGCTGATGGTTACTTTCTCCGGTGTAAGCAGAGTCGCGCATATCACTTCAAGAGCTTCATTTTTGGCACCCTTGATTTTTATTTCACCATTTAGTTGGTGACCCCCTTCTACTATAAAGCTGCTCATCTGCGTCTTCTTTTCTTATTGGGTTGCGGTTGCGACACCTCCTGAATATCGTGAAGCAGATATGTTTCAGGGTCGAGTTTAATTTTGCCTTCTGAATATATATCAAGATCGCGGAGCACTTTGGCATCGTCTACACCCTCCTTGTTATGCTGCAACATCAGTTTCTTCATCTGATGTGCAATCATGGAGATAAGACGCTCTTTTTCCTCGCTATCTTCGAGATCTGCAACCACTGATATCATCTTCTCTATATTTCTGCCGTAATGGCGGAATCGCATATCGGCAGCCGTATACGGCAGTCGCTCCGGCACCGGATTAATCTTTTCCGCAGTAATGACCTCACAGGGGAAATCAATATCCAGCTCAAACCGAGACATTATATTTATCTGATCCCAGATTTTAGAGTAGTCATGGTTGTGCACCATACCCGGAAAAAGACCGGCCATGGTTTCCGCAATTGCATAGGCGCATTGTGTCCGCTCCTCGCGATCCTCTATAGTTACACAGTGGTCTACTAATTTCTGTATATGTCTGCCATACTCCGGCAGAAGCACCGGCTCCATATCGGTGTTGTAGGGGAGTACATTCAGATTATTTATTTCAGAAGATTCCATATTTTAAAGCCATTCAAAGTCCCATTTTGTTTTTGGGAGTAGTGGTCTGATATTCTTTTAAGTAATTAGGAGTTGAATATGCCACATCGAGGAATTCCCCTTTTCTCAGTGCCATTTCCGAGAGAGCAAGCATATCCTTGGCCTGAGGATTCAGGTTATCGATCCAGTGAGCGTTGGGGTGGGTGATGACCTTTTTGGCCTTTTCGGCACCATCTCCAATAAACCAAAGCTGCTTGCCGCTTTCAAGCAGCGGAAGATATGATTCTTCGGTGAGAATCATCGGTCCCGGTTCTGACAGTGCCTCAAGCCTGAAGTTATATGGGGCGGTGAAAACCTCCATGCGGCGTGCATCAATCATGGGCACAAGAATCTCATCACCTTCCCACATCTTGGGGCTGAACATGGCCTTTACCGCAAGGATTTTCAGGGTGTCAACCCCGATCAGAGGCACATTGAGTCCGAATGCAAGACCCTTGGCTAAGGAGAGACCTATGCGGAGACCGGTATAACTGCCCGGTCCCATACTCACAGCTACAGCCTCGATGGGAAGTTCTTTGCGATTCGCCTCCTCCACAAGCTTCTCTACAAAGGGTGCGAGTTTATTGGCATGTTGCATCCCGGTGGTATCATCGAGCTGAAGTTCAAGCGCGCCCTCGTGAGTGAGGGCAGCGCTGCATATCTTGCCGGATGTTTCTATATTGATGATTGCCATCTTTTCAGTCTTTTCTGTTTTTAATATATTCCGCCGCAGCCCTGAGACACCTTATGCCATCGATTGCGGCCGAAACAATTCCCCCGGCGTAACCGGCACCTTCGCCCGCCGGATATAGGCCTGCCACAGAAGTGCTTTGAAGCGTTGTGCTGTCGCGGTTAAACCTTACCGGTGATGAAGTGCGTGATTCCAGACCTATCATGACAGCATCATTGGTCAGGAAGCCCGGGCTTTTGCGCCCGAAATCTTCAAATCCCTTGCGCAGGCGCTTCGATATAAATTCAGGGAAGAGCTTATTGAAATCCGCACTTTTGAGTCCGGGTG
>CAMWLY010000091.1 GCA_947175145.1 uncultured Muribaculaceae bacterium
CTGATGAAGGACCATATGCCAAGACATACTTGCCAACTTCAACCACACGTGAATCTATGTATTCGGCACCTTCAAGTTTACCTTCAAAACCGGGATAGCAGGTAGCCTTTACACCCTTAAGCATTCCCTCGGCTCCGAGCACAACTGCCGGAGCAGCACAAATTGCCGCAATTCTGCCGTCGGGAGAGTCTGCCTGCCGCTTGAGCAACCCGAGCAGCGGAGCATAATCATGAAGATTATCAGCGCCGGGAAGTCCGCCGGGGAGAAGTAACCATGCCGGATCGGTAAAATGTGTGTTATCAAACAGGGTATCTGCACTTACTGTTATACCATGCGCTCCGGTAACTGCCAGCGATCTTGTTATAGAAACCATTCGCACAGGCATACCGGCACGGCGCAGCACATCAACTGCTGTCAGAGCTTCGATTTCTTCGAATCCCTCTGCCAAAAATAAAAATGATTCTCTCATATCCATATGAGTTTAAATAGAACTATATGGATTAAAATTAATAATTTTTTTCTAATTTCACAAATCCAACATATCATTATGACTAACCGTAAGTTTCTATCAGCTCTCCTATTAACTTCAATTATCGCATTTCTCACTTCTTGTGACCACTCAAAATGGAATAAAAGTGAAGGTATGGTTTGGCACACGTCGTATCATATCACCTGGTGCGGTCCGGCTGAACTTGCAGACAGTATTATGCCTGTGCTGATGGAAGTTGACGCTGCGGTAAATGCTTTTAACGATAATTCTCTTGTCTCGCGAATAAATAGAGAAACCGAAGGGATTGTTGACAAGCATTTCGAAACTTTACACTCGGAGTCAATGCGAGTCCACAAGCTCTCCGAAGGTGCTTTTGATCCGACATTGGGACCGCTTATTACTGCCTGGGGATTCGGCCGGGGTCATCAGGCGAGTGCAGATACCCTGAAACTGGACTCCTTATTGAACCTTACAGGGATTCAACGAACTCGAATTTCAGATGGCAGACTTATCAAACCGGTATCGGGTATGCAATTCAATTTTTCCGCGATTGCCAAAGGATATGGTTGCGATTGTGTGGGTGAAATGTTCAGACGCAACGGGGTAACCGATTATATGGTGGAAATAGGGGGTGAAATAGCCTGCCGGGGTAAATCTCCATCAGGTAGCAAATGGCGTATTTCAATCGATAAGCCTGTGATTTCCGATGGTATAATACATGAAAGTCAGTGTGTAATCGCATTGGATTCGGCCGGTGTGGCCACATCTGGCAACTACCGGAATTATCATGCTGCAACTTCCGGAGGGGGGAAATACGGACATACAATTTCCGCTGTGACCGGACGGCCGATAGCCACTGATGTGCTCAGTGCCACTGTGGTAGCGCCAAATGCCATGGAGGCCGATGCACTCGCCACTGCATTTATGGCAATGCCGACCGACGATGCTCTTAAGCTCGCCGGCCGGCTTGAATATCCTGTTATGCTGGTACTGAAAGATTCAGTATTTATGACCCCTCAGTTCCACCTGCTGATTGTGAATCAATAATTACGCATCAGGCGCGGTGCTTTGAACAACAGACCAAATGCCAAACCGAAATTCCAATTATTCTTTGGAGAAGATAGATAATTAGCATAGAGCGAAACACTGGCAAACGGAAAATTGTAGATGGCAGCTATTTCTCCGAGGAATTTTATGTTGCGGGGGCCCCATGAACCGTAAGACGCGCGCCGGTCAGGACCGTTATCCTTAATTTGCCTGAAGGGAGCAAAAGCATAAAAGTCACCGCGCAACTGCATGTTTCTAAATGGCTTCCACATCGGTATCACACCTGCCGCCAGATAGTTGTCGGAGTGAAATGCCAGATTGAAATAATTCTGCATGGAGGGAGTAGGCTGAAATGCCTGAGCATGAACCAATGTATTGGTATAATTCTGATCAAGACGCATGATAGTGGCAAGACCATCGGCGGCAAGTCCCACGGAGAAATGTCGGTTGAGCGACCAGTATTTTTGCCACTCGAGATGCAGGCTTACACTCGGTTTCTTTCTCCAGTCAGACAACCGGTTGACCTTGCAACCGGGCAGATAGCTTGACCACTGATAATCCAGATCCAGGTCAGCAAGCCAACGCATGCCCTCCGAAGGATACATCTGATTATTGAGCGTATTACCTTCGACACCCATTCGGATCACACCTACACGATATAGTATCTTGTCGCGAACATCTACAATGCCTTCAGACATTTTAGGATAATATGCATTCGACATATATCCACCCGACAGGCTGACATAACCTTTCATGCGCTGACCGATAGCCCAGACATAAGCCATACGACCGAAATTCTCGATTTCAGTCATAAACATGGGGCGTGATGTTCTGAAGAAAAGTTCTTCATGATCAAAGTATTTCTGCTTGCTCAGTACTCCGGTAAACTGCAGATATGAGGGTACCGAAGTGCGAAGTGCGAATTTGGCATTGAGCATGGCTGCGTAATAACTCTGACCGACCCAGATGCCGAGAGTGACATCGAGTGAGTTATGACCCATGGTGTGATAACCGCCCGACAGGTAAATCATGGAGTTTGTAGAGGTTGTCAGGAATCCTCCCAACGCAAATGACCAGGGTCTGCGCGGAGTGGCTTTGAGCACAAGTGTGTTATGACCATCTTTACCGAACTGCGCTTCGGGCACGAGATTACTCAGAGAGCCGTCGGTAACTGCACGATAATAGGCATTGATGGTCCGGTTCATGCCGAACTCACTTGAGTTGCCATTGGTGAAGAGGTATTCAAGATAGTGTGCCGAGCTGCCCTTAAGACCTTCTACTTTAACCTTATCGAATTTCAATTCCGGAGTGTGTGACGCAAATTTTTCGCGGCGGGCGGTTACTTCGGCGAGCGGTTCTCGAGCCTTGATTCTTGACTTAATTGAATCGACCATCGCCATGCCGGTCTTATACCCGATATCGTAGATGGTTTTAGCCTTATCGAATTGCAAAACTCCGAATGTCAGAACCGGAACCTGTATCTTTACACCCTTATCAGCCGGCAGGTTATAGTCATTGTTCTGAATAATCATATCTTCGAGCTGACTATAAATATCGCCCTTTATCGGTTTCTTGTCGGCTCCTGACACACTCACACCTACTATGAAATCAGGATTGAAATTGCTCTCCATCACATTTACCGGGAAATTGTCGTAGATGCCGCCGTCATACATAAGCATACCACCTATTTCTATCGGACGGAATACCAACGGGAAACTCATGGACGCCCTGACACTTTCGCCGAGTGAACCCTCGCCAAACACTACCTTATGCTTATGATAAACATCGGAGGCAACGCAGCGGAAGGGCACGAATAATTTATTGAAATTCTCACCGCACTGCTCTGTATAAGGACCATAGAGATTCAGAAACTCTATATTCATAGGAAGCGGGCTAACCAGACTTGTCGGAATCAACTGATTCGTTATCGAGAATTTCTTGCCCAGATCCATATTGACCTGAATCCATTTGGAACTGGGACGCTGCTCATAATAGTAATACTGATGCTTCTGGCTTATGGTACCTGTGGCCCAGTCCTGAAACTCCGATGAGGTAAACAAGTCGAGCATCTGCTCCGGAGACCAGCCGCATGAGTAAAGACTACCCACAATTGCGCCCATAGAAGTTCCGGTCACATAATCAATCGGTATATCATTGTCTTCAAGCGCTTTAATCACACCAACATGCGCTATTCCCTTGGCACCACCGCCACTGAGCACAAGTCCTACTGACTCGCGCCCTTTGACACGAGGCAATGTAGAATTCGGTGGAAGATACTGTGTCTCCTTGATATCAGCGATACGGGGAATCTGAGTTACTTTTTCAACTACGCTGTCAGCTTTTATTGTCTCGGTATCTGCTTTTGGCTCACTGACCGGCTCGGACATCGCTGTCTCCGCTGCCTGACTATATATAACTGTCAACGAAGCTCCAAGCAGCAGACACTTCTGCAAGTAGGATGTGTGATTCATGGAATGGATAGTCTATTAAGATGGTATAGTGGATTGTTGAGGAGAGATATAGTGGATTCGCTTGAATTCGCTTATTTTCGCTTCTTCGATTTAGCGCTCTTCTTAGACTTGGCAGTGGATTTTCCTGAAGATTTTGCCTTCGATTTTGAAGTAGTCGAGGAACTCACGGAAGATTTGGATACCTTTTTACTATCGGGCATCGATATACCCTGCTGTTCGAGATGCTGCGCCAGGATTTCCGCATCTGAATAATTTTCCACTGCAGCCTGACGGAAATACTTTAATGCTACCGGCAGGTTTTGCGGCAGGCCTTTGCCGTCGCGGAGCATTAGTGCGAGTTTATAAGCGCCCTCGGCATTACCTCTGTCGGCGGCACGCCAATAATTTTCAATAGCTATTCTCTGGTCGGCAAGTACACCTTTGCCTGTGGCATAGCAATCGGCAAATCTTACGAGTGCCTCGGGGTGTCCGTTGCGGGCGGCCTTACCATACCAGTAGGCTGCCTCCGTGTCACTTTGACGCACACCGCGACCCTGCGAGTAGAGTGTAGCTATCATAAAGCGGGCCTGAGTATCACCTTTCCCTGCTGCCTGCGCATACCATTTCCAAGCCTGGTTCACATCAGCCTTAACGCCCTCTCCATTAAGATAGCAATCTCCGATGATACGCGCAGCTTCGGGATTTCCCTCCTTGGCTGCAGCAATATTGGTCCGGTACAATCCATTGGAACCAGAAATCTCCGGTATATCAAGCGCTTGCACACAGACAGGAGCCATCAGCGATAACACCGCTACCGCATATTTTATCAATGCTCTTGAGTATATTCTCATTATAAATATGAATTTCTAATATTTTAACAATTCCGATGGGAATAATGTTTTTCCCGGTAAGATATTAGGTCGGTGTGTCATAAAAATATTTTTGACACACCGACCTATCAAACTATTCAGAGGTTGCTATTAACCCTTGGTTTCTTCGGAATCTACGAGTTTGATTTTCTCCTCAAGCTCTGCGATATCCTGACGCAGACGTTTGAGTTTATTCTCCATATCCTTAAGCATTGAATTACCGGCCGAAGATTTGATACTGAAGAAGCCCATGTTGTTCTCGATGGTCTTCAGTTCATTGCGACGGCTTTCAAGCACGCGATTCAGACGATCTTTTTCGCGATTCATCTTTTGGCCATCACCCTTAAGTTCTGCCACACGGTTCTGCCAGTTTGAAATGCGCTGACGCGCTTCGCGCTGGTTATATGTATCATAGAGTTTATCGCAGATCTCACGGTAATCTGCAAAGATCTTATCTTTAAGTTTGAAGGGCACGAAGCCGATTTCGTTCCATTTGGCCTGAAGCTCCTTGATCTTGGGCATTACCTCCTGACGCTCACCATCGAGAGGGAGTGTTTTGAGTTCATCGATAATAGCCTGTTTCTTTTCAAGGTTTTCGGTTTCCACACGGTGTTTCTCTTTGCCCTGACGTCTGCGCTCTTCGAAGAATACATTGCAAGCCGATGTGAAACGCTGCCAAAGAGCATCGCTGACTTTGCGGGGCACACTTCCGATGCTTTTCCACTCCTGCTGTAATTTCACAGCCTCATCGGCGGCTTTGCGCACATCGGTTTCAGCCTTGAGAGCCTCGGCACGTTCGCAAAGTGCAGTTTTCTTGCGTAGGTTCTCACTTAATTCCTCGCGTGTTTTCTGGAAGTACGCGGTTTTAGCGGCGAAGAAATCATCACAGGCCTTGCGGAAGCGTGCATAGAGCACCGTATTGGCTTTGCGTGAAGCATAGCCATATTCTTTCCAAGTCTTCTGAAGTTCGATTATGCGCTCGGTTGCAACATTCCAGTCGTTGAAATTCTTCATATCTTCGACCTTAATAGCTTCAACCTGATTGCAGAGCTCGGTTTTAGCCTCTTCGTTGCGCTGCTCGGCAGCCTTGCGCTGTTCGAAGTGCTCTTGATGTTTCTTGTTGATTACGGTTGACGCAGCCTTGAACTCATCCCAGAGTTCATCGCGGATTTCCTTAGCCACGGGACCGATGCCGCGCCACTGCTCGTGGAGATCCTGAAGCGAGCGGAATGCCGCGATCACATCTGCCACGCCTTCGAGCTGCTTGGCATCTTCTATCAGTTTGCGCTTTGCCTCAAGATTGCGCTTGAAATCGAAATCGCGAAGTTCCTTATTTATCTTAAGATTGTCGTAGAATCTTTCCACAACACCCTGGAACTGTTTCCAGATATCGGTTTCTGCTGTAGGAGGCACATCTTTGATGTCCTTGAATGCCTGCTGCAGAGTCTTGAACTCGTTGAACTTGGTGTTTACATTGTCGATGTCACCGGCGATCTCCTCCATCGTGGTGAGGATTTCCTGCTTTTTCTCGAGGTTGGCGGCAAGACGCTGCTCTTCAGCTGCAAGAAATGCAGCACGGCGCTCCTTGAATTCCGCATACAGAGCTTTAAGCTCAACCTCGATTTCATCGGGCTCGGCGGAAAAGGCCGTAGGATCATTGCCTGCCTCAACAAATGCTTCAAGAGCTTCCATATTCTCGCGATTGCGAATATTATAATATGCCTGCTTAACCAGCGCTACATCGCGGTGAGCCTCCATATTTCCTTCGCTGAGAATATTGCGCATGAAATCACGCAGTTCCTCTTTTGTCATGGCATGAATCTTGCGGAAATTGTCATCGATATCATCATACTGCGCATCGATGGCCGCTTCCTGCTCTTCAGCCTTAGTGTCTTCAGCGGTTACTGTCTTTTCGACACTGTTTTCGACCTTCTCTTCTTTTTCCTCTTTTTGCTGTGCATCTGCCACAGCTGAAAGATCCAGAGCCGGATCGGAGTTTACTGCACATGCATCGGATTCAACGCATGTACCGGGGTTCACAGTCTCTTCGCTATCAGAGACCTTCTTTTCGAGTTCGTTCATAGACGAAATAATTAAATGAATACAACCCGTGTGCCTGTCCGGACACCCGGGTGCGGATTATGGGTCGCACATCTG
>CAMWLY010000092.1 GCA_947175145.1 uncultured Muribaculaceae bacterium
CGCATCACCAACGATGAAGGCCAGCAGCGCCACGCCTATCACCACAATCAGAAACACTGACTTACTTCTGATTTTTTCTAATGTTGCCATTTCTTATATAGCCTGTTTTGATTTTTCGATGTGGTCAGTTCGGCTCGCGTCATGATGAGTTGTGTGCCGACTGATTATTTGCACTTTTGTCTGATAAACGCGCAAAGATAACGAATTTGCAACCAAATTCCAAATCTCGGCTCGCTCCTATCCGGTTTTTTATATTTCCGTGTGTGGTTTCACACCCCGCTTTGCGAGTTTTCTCCTGACATAATCATGTTTTTCTTGCCCAATTCTCTCCTGGTTTAACAAATATTGACTTATAATCAAAATGACTCTTAAAGATTGTTATGGCAGAGTTAATTAGCTAAACCCGGACCGGTGACTGTGTGTTTTGATTTCGAAAGACAATAAATCCGGTCTTTCCGAGAACTTATGAAAACAGCAGATATAGAGAGAAATACTCCCGTGAAACTTAAAGATCAGATTTCACTGCCCGATTCGGGTGTGAAGTTTGAGCAGATTTGTGAAACAAAGCATGGCATGGCTCTTCTGATTGCCCTCAAGGCCGGCGCGAAGATTGATACACATTCGGTCAATGCGATGGCTTTGGCTACAGTGGTGGAAGGCTCTGTGAATTTCACGGTCGAGGAGAGTGTGCACCCCATGGGAGAGCATGATACAATGGTTATGGCTCCTGGTACTCCGCATTCAGTGGAGGCTGTGAGTGATGCCAAGATTTATCTTGTGAAAATCAATGCATGATTAGAGCAAGATTGAGATAATTTGCATAGAGAATTATACTTCTAAGCGTAGCAGAGGAGCACCGGGTTGCAGTATCCGATGCCCCTCTTTTATTATTTTCTCAAATTTCTTTGTTTTATTTGGCGGGGAAGAAGTATTCGCGAATTTTATCGACTGCGTCGGTCTTTTCCCAGGTGAAGAGTTCCACTTTTTTTACCAGCGGTTCTTTGGTATAGTGGTCGGTAAATGTTTTTTCGACCCATTTCGGTTCGCGTCCTACATGACCGTAGGCAGCGGTTTCAAGATAAATCGGCTCGCGGAGTTTGAGTTTCTTCTCGATAGCCAGCGGGCGGAGGTCAAAGAGCTTGCCGATGGCGATTGCGATTTCAGAGTCGGCTACTCCGGCTTTTCCGGTGCCGAAAGTGTCAACAAAGATGCTGACAGGTTCCGCGCGGCCGATAGCGTATGCCACCTGCACAAGCATTTCATCGGCTACTCCGGCAGCGACCATGTTTTTGGCGATATACCGGCATGCGTAAGCTGCAGAGCGGTCCACTTTCGAGGGGTCTTTGCCGGAGAATGCTCCACCGCCGTGAGCGCCGCGTCCGCCGTAGGTGTCTACGATTATCTTGCGTCCGGTCAGACCGGTGTCTCCGTGGGGACCACCAATCACAAACTTGCCGGTGGGATTTACATGCACCTTGACATCATCGCCCCAGATGGCCTGAACTTCGGCAGGAAGTGATGCCTTGACGCGCGGGAGCAGTATCTCGCGGACATCTTTCTCGATTACGGCAAGCATTTCAGAATCAGCTTGCTTCTGAGCGGCTGCAGTGTCATCGAGTGGCATGATGAAGTCATCGTGTTGGGTAGATACCACGATTGTGTCGATGCGCACAGGGCGCTTGTCGGGGCTGTATTCTACCGTAACCTGGCTTTTTGAGTCTGGACGCAGATAGCTGACACTCTTGCCCTTGCGATAATAACACATATCTTTCCCCTCGCGGCGGATGTCGGCCAGTTCGCGAAGAATCCTGTGTGACAGGCTGAGTGTAAGCGGTAAATATTCAGGTGTCTCGGCTACTGCATAACCAAACATCATGCCCTGATCGCCGGCTCCCTGAAGTTCCTCGGGTGTCTTGCCCTCTTCGAGCTCGCGATCAACTCCGCGGTTAATGTCCGAGCTCTGCTCATGTATGGCGGATAATATACCGCATGAGTCACCGTCGAAACGATATGCTCCGCGATTATAGCCGATCTTGTTTATGAGTTCGCGTGTGGTCTGAGGTACATCTACGTATGCTTCCGAACTGACCTCGCCTGCCACCATGACCTGACCTGTTGTCACCAGTGTTTCTACAGCAACGTGGCTCTGAGGGTCGCGAGCCAGAAATTCATCGAGTATATTGTCACTAATCTGATCGGCAACCTTGTCGGGGTGACCTTCGGAAACTGATTCGGATGTAAATAGATAATTCTTAGACATTTTTAATTTGTGTAAATTGATAGCGTGTGTATATAAAAAAGAAGACAACCGCATGCTTGCGATTGCCGATTGTAAATATCGCCTAAGCCACTCTCCGCTCACTATGCCGGAGAAGCAGTTTTAGCATTTTTTACAGTGGTTGCAAGCAGCCAAATTTATCCACTTTTGCCGATGTCTATTGCGATGCAACGCGGTTCGGCACCGCAAATTTATAAAATCATTCGCTCATTTCCAAATTTATATGGTCGGGTCGCGTTATTTTGAAATATGAAAAGGATGATTCTGCAATATCGTAACTTTATACATACCGAGGTCGGGGGCCCGGGCTGGGTGTCGGGAGTTCTGGTGTTCGTTTCCATGATTGCGCTGGCGTGTGCATCCTACTATATCGCCAAGTGGATTCTCGGTCTGGTGAGGCGCGCCGTGGAGAAAACGGCTACCAAGTGGGACGATGATCTTCTCACTGCGAAATTGCTTAGGGCGCTTGCGCAGCTCGCACCGGCAATTACAGTCAGCTGGCTTCTGCCCCAGTTGTATCTAAGCATAGAGCGCACTCATTCCTACTGGATTAACTGGTTTACATCTATCTACATCATCATAATGAGCGTCAGGATTCTGGTAATCTTTACCGGTAATCTATACATGGCCATGAATAAGCGCCCAGCCACACGACCATACGCCATCAAGGGTATTTTTCAGTCTATTAAGTTGGTTGTGATATGCATGGGTGTTATAGTAGCACTAAGTCTGCTGATAGGTAAAACCCCTCTGGCTATCGTGACCACCCTCGGTGCCTCGGCGGCGGTGCTGATGCTCGTGTTTAAGGATACGATAATGGGGCTTGTGGCATCGGTGCAGTTAAATGTGGGCAAGATGTTGCAGCGCGGAGATTGGATTATCGCAAAGAACCATGAAGCTAATGGCGAGGTTATAGATATTTCTCTCACCACGGTCAAAATCCGTAACTGGGATAATACGATTACCACGGTTCCACCTTATTCACTGGTGCAGGATTCCTTTGTGAATTATCAGCCTATGCGGAATTCCGGAGGGCGAAGAGCCTGCCCGACTGTATTTATCGATGTCAATACCGTGAGATTTCTGACTCAAGATGAGTTAGATGCTCTGATAAGTAATAAGCTGATACGCAAGTCAGACCTGAATCAAGAGGACCGACAGGTAAACCTGGGCGTTTACCGAAGATACCTGGAGCACTATTTGTTGTCGCGCAGTGATGTCAATGGCTCACTGCTGCTGATGGTGCGTCAGCTTGAACCGACTCCGTCGGGTCTGCCGCTGCAGTTATATTTTTTCACTCACACCACAGAGTGGAAGGCTCATGAAACTATATTGTCTGAAGTATTTGATCATATATATGCATCGGCTCGCGATTTCGGATTGAGGATTTTCCAGACTCCTGCCGGCGCCGATATAGAAGCCCTCGGCAACAATTTTGAGTCTAAGGCGTTAACACATCAGAAACTACCACAATGAAAAGCAATCTATATACCCGAACCGGCGATGCCGGAGATACCTCGCTTTGCGGGGGGCAGCGTGTGCGTAAGAATTCCAAGCGAATAGATGCATATGGAAATATCGATGAGTTATCGTCAGCGCTTGGCACTGTTGCTGCCGACAAATCCTGCCCGCAGGAAGTCGCCGGTCAAATCCGACAAATCCAAAACGAGCTTTTTGAATTAGGGGGGAATCTTGCCACCGATCCGACCGACTCTGCCACGCTTCAGGTCTGCAAGGGGGTAGATAATGCCGCGATTCAAAATCTTGAAGGGTGGATTGATGCGCTCGATGAACAGACTCCCAAAATCAACGCATTTGTGTTGCCGGGCGGAGCTCCGGCAGCTGCGCAGGCACACTTGGCTCGGACTATCTGTCGGCGTGCCGAGCGGGCAATGCTTGATCTTGCCGATTCCGAACCGGTGGATGCCGACGCCCTGAAATATATCAACAGACTTTCGGATTATCTGTTTATAGCTGCTCGATATATTAATTTTATGGCCGGCGAAGCGGAGGTTGTGTGGAAACCCCGCGCCAAACAATAATTCGCTCCTAACAGAGTGTGGCAGAATCGGAAAATAAAAAATAGAGTGTATCGTTATTGATACAAGACTTTTTATAGTGTAAGAAATAACAGGGGTATTTAGTCTCTGTAGATATAAATTTAAAAAACAGAAAAACGCAGAATATATGTATTGGACATTGGAACTTGCGTCTAAGCTTGAAGACGCACCGTGGCCTGCCACGAAAGAGGAACTTATAGATTTCGCCACACGCAGTGGCGCACCTATGGAAGTAATTGAGAATCTTTACGAGATAGAAGATGAGGGGGAGGTTTACGAGTCAATTGAAGATATCTGGCCCGACTACCCCAGCAAAGACGACTTCTTCTTCAACGAAGAGGAGTATTAATCGCTTACAATCAGTTAAATAAAAGATAATCAATCGGATAAACAATGAAAATTTGTTTGTCCGATTGATTTTTTTGTATTGTTAACCAAACAAATACATTTTCTTAATTAATTTATTTTCAGCTATCTTCATTTTCAGAGCCGTCGATAATTTGGGATTTGTTTGTGTAAAATACATACCAGTTTCAGATATGTGTGAGTATTGGTAATATTCTCCCCTATCTGGTTAGGTATGCTTTAAAGCATATAGGGTGATTTGTTTGTCCTAATAAAAATATCCAAATTTGCGTTCAAATTCAATTAATGGAATAATGACAACAAAGGGAGAGACAAGAAAACTTAACCGGATAAAGGTCGTATTAGCAGAAACCGGACACACAGGGAAGTGGCTTGCAGAGCAACTGGGTAAAGATCCAGCCACTGTGTCAAAGTGGTGTACAAACAGATCTCAGCCCGATTTGTATACTCTTAATGGTATAACGCGTCTATTAGGAGTAGAAATACATGAATTATTGTATTAAACAGATGTAGACATTGAGTATATCATAGGATCTTTAGCTATCTTATGTAAGATAAAAAGTTATTGTTGCATTAATATAATACACGTATGGAACTAAGTGACAAAAAGCTGCTCCAAATTCTTGACAACCTTCATGATGTTATAGAAAATGAAGAACTGGAATTCAAAGGTGGTAAAGGAGGTTTCCCCGGGTCATTCTGGGAAACGTATAGTGCGTTTGCCAATTCAAATGGGGGAGTCATTGTCATAGGGTTAAAAGAGAAAAAAGGGAAATTTCAGTCAGATAATTTGACTGCATCGGATGTTGATCAACTACAAAAAGATTTATGGTCCGGACTCGCAAATAAGAATAAGATTAACATTAACCTGCTGAATAATGCGGATGTTCGAACGTTAAAGTTTGCTGGTTTTTACCTTCTGATAATAAAGGTTCCTCGTGCGAGCCGGGACCAACGACCAATTCATATAGGGCTTGATCCATATAATGGTACCTTTAGACGAGGTTATGAGGGCGATTTTAAATGCACACGAAGCGAAGTACAAAGAATGTTTGCGGATGCCGACCTTACCCGCACTAATGACAAACGTATTCTTAAAGGCTTTACAATTGATGATATTGATAAGGAATCTCTCCGTCAGTATCGTCAGTTATTCAATATTGCCAAGCCAGACCATGTTTGGTCAACTTTAGATGATTTTAGTTTTCTGAAGCAACTCGGTGCGTATAGAAAAGACAGAGGATCAGGAGAAGAGGGGTTTACAGTCGCAGGTATCTTGATGTTCGGAAAATCAGATGCAATTACTGATGATGAATGTTTACCAAACTTCTTTCCGGACTATCGAAATGAAACCACGTTTAGTGATACTGAACGTTGGACAGATAGAATCTATCCGGATGGAACCTGGGAAGCGAATCTATTTCAGTTTTACCTTCGTACTCTCCCACGTTTACAGAGTTTCCTGCCAAAACCATTTAGCATCAAGGATAATCAGCGAATAGATCAGTCTCCGGCTCATGTGGCTATTAGGGAGGTTTTTGTAAATCTTTGTGTGCATCCAGATTATAAAGCAGAAGGGTCTTTGAGGGTTATATTCAAAAACGGTACTTATTTTTTCTCTAATCCAGGTACGATGTTAGTATCTCAGGAACAGTTTTTTGAAGGAGGGGAAAGCATATGTAGGAATCCGACTCTTCAAAAGATGTTCATGATGTTAGGACCAGCTGAAAAAGCGGGAAGTGGAGGAGCCAAGATAATGGAAGGTTGGAGAAGAAATAATTGGAAAGCTCCATTTATTTTCGAACGTACTCGGCCTGATAAGGTTGAATTTTGGCTATCAATGCAATCTCTGATTCAACCGGAAGTATTGGAAGAATTAAGTAAGCGACTTAGCTTAGACGCCCAGAATCTCTCGTCTCAAGTTCAAACCGTTTTGGCATTGGCATTGACAGAAGGACATGTGACAAACGAGCGCCTCAGATTTGTTCTTAGACTCCACAAATCAGATATTACATCATTACTTCAGCAAATGTGTAAGCAAGGATGGCTAATGTCTGACGGCTATGGTCGTGGCACCAAGTATCGGCTTGCAAGTGAATCTGCTATTAATAATATTGAAGGTAATAAGGGTAATATTGACAGCTTAGATCCTAATGTTGACAGCTTAGATCCTAATGTTGACAGCTTAGA
>CAMWLY010000093.1 GCA_947175145.1 uncultured Muribaculaceae bacterium
GCATACTTCAGTATGTGACCGAAGCCGAGTTCCGAAAGCAACGCCGTAGATGCGCCGTTATGGATGCAAAACGTAGTTTTGTTAGAATGGTGCAGATACAAGGCGCTGAGGAAGAGGCTGACGGGAGCATACTTCAGTATGTGACCGAAGCCGAGTTCCGAAAGCAACGCCGTAGATGCGCAGTTATAACAAAACTTATTTGGTGCGCTCTACTTCACGTGCAATATAAGCGTCAATCGACACCCCATTACCCGGCTCAAACTCAGGATAATCAGCCTTGATAGTCTTGTAGCACTCCAAAGCCTTGTCATACTTCTTCTGAGCATCATAGATGTTCGCCTCTTTCAGGAGCACGCGAGCCACGATCTGAGGATTCTTGTCTGCCTTCTTGATTGCCTTGTTGAAGCAATTTAGAGCCTCATCATATTTCTTAAGGTTCACGTAGCAGTCACCCTCGAGCACAAGTGCGTTGGCTGCGAGAATCGGTTCACCGATTTTCACACCGTCGAGCATCTGTGCAGCTTCTTTATACTTACCCATATTGTAATAAGACTCGGCAGCAGAGAGAGCGGCGAGCTGACCGGCATCGGTAGAACCGTACTTTTCAGCTACTTTCTTATATTCGGCAGTAGCAACTGAATCATTACCTGCGGCAGTGATCTCAACAGCGTTAAAAGCCTCAAACGAACGGTTGATTTTGGGGTTACGATAGATGAAGAGGTAACTCAGCACGAAGGCGGCAACTACCACTATTCCACCTATTACCCAGAAAATCACCTTTTTATTAGCTGCAATTTTCTCACTGGCAGCTCCCAGATTGTCATTAAGGCGGTCGATAGCATTCGGCTCTTCGACATTGTTTTTATTTGCCATAGTCTTATATAACTGTCAAAAATTCAGATTAGTAAAAGTGCTTTATTTGCAGTTGACAAAGTTAAGAAAAAAAAGCGGATTCCGCAAATCCAATTATTCTTTAGGTGTTAGGTGTTTGGTCTTTGGTGTTTGGCTTGTAGGGACGCGCCATGGCGCGTCCGGGATATGATGATGTTGAATTTAACGCCATGGCGCGTCCACGTCCGGATAGTAAACCTCTGCAGCTACGATTGCTTTAGCAGCTATACATCGGATTGTAATTGAATAAAAATAAGGGGCGCAAAACATTGCGCCCCTTATTTTTATTCAATTACAATCACCAATTGCTAATTGTCAATTGCTAATTGTCAATTGTACATTGTACATTGCCCATTTCCGGCGAAGCCGGAAAATTAATCCTCGTTGAGGTTTACGCGTTTGAACTCTACTACGGTCAGACCCTTGGTAGTGTTGTTGAGGAACTCACCGACAGTAACCTTGGCATCCTGCACATAAGCCTGCTCGAGAAGGCAGTTCTCCTTGAAGAACTTATTCAGGCGGCCATTGGCGATATTCTGAATCATCTGTTCGGGGAGGTTAGCGGCCTTAGCCTCGGCAGCTTCCTTCATGATCTGACGACCGCGGGCAGCATCCTCTTCAGTAATCCAACCCTTGGTGATGTTAGACTCGATATGATCCTCAGAATCGAAGTGATTGGGGTTGAAGCCGGCTTTTTTAAGCGCAGCCTCGGCTGCCTTGAGCACCTGTTCCTGTTTTGTTTTCTCGATAGCCACGCTGATCTCCTGATCGATAGTAGCCTGGGGCACATTTTCGCGACCTACAGCCACAGGGTTCATAGATGCGATCTGCATGCAGACTTCGCGACCAACCTGGGGTTCTACGCCCTCCATGTTGAAGCCGCAGATAGCGGCGAGCTTATCGTTGAAGTGGTTGTAGCTTGCCACGCTGGCAGCCTCGATCCACTCATAGTCACCGAGTTCCATCTTCTCACCGGTCTTACCGATTTCGTCGGTGATCAGTTCGGCGATGGTGCGGCCCTCGAGCTGGATATTCTTCACTTCGTCGAGGCTCTTGGCCTTGTTGGCGAGAGCGGCGTCGAGCACTTTCTTTGCCAGGGCGCGGAAGGACTCATTCTTAGCCACGAAGTCAGTTTCGCACTTCAGAGTGGCGATAGCTGCGAAGTTCCCGTTCACACCTGAGAACACGCAGCCTTCAGCTGCATTGCGGTCCTCACGTTTGGCGGCCACAGCCTGACCCTTCTTACGTATGATTTCGATGGCTGCCTGAATATCGCCGTCAGTTTCAGCGAGGGCGTTTTTGCAGTCCATCATACCTGCGCCGGTCATGTGGCGCAGCTTTTTGATATCTTCTATATTAACTGCCATGATTATAATTACTCTTCGTTAGCGGGGGTTGCAGTTACAGCCTCGTTGCGGCGCACGCGGCGGCGACGAGCGGGAGCCTCACCCTCAGCGGGAGCGGCGTCCTTATCTTCCTGTGCATCGATTTTCTCCACTTTGCGCTCTTCGAGACCTTCAGCCATAGCTGCAGTCACAGCGTCGAGGATAACCTCGATGCTCTTTGAAGCATCATCGTTAGCGGGGATAATGTAGTCGATATCAGCGGGGTTAGAGTTGGTATCCACGATAGCGAACACAGGTATACCGAGTCGTTTTGCCTCAGCCACTGCGATATGTTCCTTCATCACGTCAACCACAAAGAGGGCTGAGGGGAGACGGCCCAGGTCGGCGATTGAACCGAGGTTCTTCTCGAGTTTTGCACGCTGACGGCTGATCTGGAGTTTCTCACGCTTTGAGAGATTGTCGAAGGTACCATCCTTTTCCATCTTGTCGATAGTAGACATTTTCTTGATGGCTTTGCGGATAGTGGGGAAGTTGGTAAGCATACCGCCGGGCCAGCGCTCAGTCACGTAGGGCATATTGATAGCGCCTGCTTTGCTTTCGATAGCCTCTTTGGCCTGCTTTTTGGTAGCCACGAAGAGCACCTTCTTACCGCTCTTGGCGAGCTGTTTGAGGGCGTTGGCCGCTTCTTCGATTTTGGCTGAAGTTTTATAAAGGTCTATGATGTGGATACCATTGCGCTCCATGAAGATATAGGGAGCCATTGCGGGGTTCCATTTGCGCTTGAGGTGGCCGAAGTGGCATCCTGCCTCAAGGAGCTGGTCAAATGTGGGTGTTGCCATTTTTGCTTTTTTGCTTTTTTGTTGTTTACATTCTTTTTCTTTGACCTTCGGGGTTATAGCCTTGACAGGCACCCCTCAGGCTGAAACCTGAAGGTAGGGTCGGTGCGGAGCAGCCGGCCATCGGTCAGGTTTAGATACTAAACCGGCAGGATTAGCGCTTGGAGAACTGGAAGCGTTTGCGAGCCTTCGGACGACCCGGTTTCTTACGTTCAACCTCGCGGGCATCGCGGGTCATGAAGCCTTCCTTGCGGAGAGCTGCCTTATCCTCGGGATTCACCTTCACCAGTGCGCGGGCGATAGCCAGACGCAGAGCTTCTGCCTGACCCTTGTAACCACCGCCGTCGAGATGAGCCACGATGTCATATTTCTCAGCTACATCGAGAGTAGTGAGGGGCTGCTTCACCACATACTGCAGGATTGAAGAGGGGAAGTACACGTCGAGCGGACGTTTGTCGATTGTGATATTACCACTGCCGGCCACAAGATATACGCGGGCCACAGCTGCCTTGCGGCGACCGATTGCATTAACTTTTTCCATCTTCTTCCTTATTTCATTTTATTGATGTCGATTACCTCGGGATTCTTGTCTCCGAAGGGGTGCTCTGCACCATTGAACACATGCAGGTTAGTGAGCTGCTTGGCACCGAGTTTGGTTTTGGGAAGCATACCCTTTACCACCTTGATGAAGAGGGGGTGTTTGCCGCGCATTGTCACCTTGAATGACTTCTTGAGCAAGTCACCGGGAGTGTAGCAACGCTGACCGCCGGGATAGCCTGTGTAACGGAGATATTCACGCTTTTCGAACTTGTCGCCGTTGAGCACAACCTTGTCGGCATTGATGACAATTACATTGTCACCGCAGTCCATGTTGGGAGTGAAGTCAGGCTTGTTTTTGCCACGCAGGATTTTTGCAATCTTGCTGCAGAGGCGGCCAAGCACCTGGCCTTCGGCATCAATTACCACCCACTTCTTTTCGATTGTCGCCGGGGTGGCTGAGATTGTTTTGTAACTTAAAGTATCCACTTTACTTGTTTGATTTTTAATTAGTTTGGCATTCTGTCCTTTCAGCGTTCAGGCCGGCCAAAGCCTTCGGCGCATCCCCGGACAGTTCAAAACTGGAAATAATCGGCTCGCAAAATTACAACTTTTTTTTCAAACTGCAAAATTTGATATTAACCGTCAGTTTTAGAATCTACAGGCCATCAGCTTTTGGGAGTGAGGAGCTCGCGCATTCTGAAGACTGTGTCTTTCTGAAGCGATTCGATTGGTGTGAGCAGAGGGCGGAATGCCGGCTTCGCCGGGTCGCTAAACATCAGCAGATCCCCCGGGTGGCACATCACCCGCACACTCTCGGGTGTAGAAATCGGTTCGCCGTCGAGATGCGCCGGACCGGGTGTATGCCTGATTGTGGCAGACCTGACACGCATGGTCTCGATAAGCATGTTCTTGTCAAGCCGGCCTGTAAACAACTCTATCCCGGCCAATGCACGGGTCAGCGGATTGCCGGCGTGAATGATTACTATATCCAGAAGCCCGTCGTGCACCGAGGCCCGGGGTGCGATAAAGGCGTTGTTGCCATATTGCGAAGCGTTGCATACCGCTATCAGAAATGCTTTTACTTCCACAGTCTCACCTCCCGATGTTATCTCATACCTCAGAGGGGTGAAGCGCATATACTCCTCGATAGCACTCCTTATATATGTAGCAAGTCCGCGGGTGGGTAGTTCGGCAAACTTTTTTGATACAATCGCGTCGAATCCCATGCCGAATGTGCATAGAAACGGTCTGCCGTTGGCAGTGCCGTAATCGGCCGGCTCTATATGGTCGGCAGCGATGATATCGAGTGCATGGTCTATATCTATATTACCCAGGAGGTGTCGGGCAAGTCCGTTGCCGGAGCCGAGCGGCAGGATTCCGAGAGCGGTTTGCGATGAACGGAGTGCGGTGCCTACCTCATTGACGGTACCATCGCCGCCGGCGGCAATCACGGCATGATAACCTTTGGCGGCGCATTCGGCGGCAAGTTTGCCTGCATGGCCGGCATATTCGGTGATAATGATCTCGGGGTCAAAGCCTGCCGAGGTCAGGCGCGCGTTGATGCGGGCGGCAAGGCCCTCTTTATTGCGGGTGCCGGAAATCGGATTTATAGCTACTAATACCTTCTTCACATCTATATAACGGAGATTTTTAGGTTTTAGATGAGAGGAATGAACAATTAACAATGAACAATGGACAACCTAAAGCCTAAAATCTATTTTTGTCTAAGCGGGGCTGTTCACAGCCGTCAATCGCCCCCAAATATCTGAAATCTGAAATCTGAAATCCGAAATCTGAAATCTGAAATCTTAATATTTATTACATTTGTGTTAAAACAATACGCCAAATCTTGCATTTTACAACTCGACTTATTAACTTTGTCTTCAAGTCCTTCGAGGACAACACAAATCTCAAAAAACAACTATCTTCTGTCTTTTTGCAACTTCTTGCGAAAATAAGCAACAATAACCGGTGAACGTATTACGTGAATGAGACGAATATTTACGTTTTGCATTTTCCTGATAAGCGTCATTATTATGCATGGAGCCACCCGGAGTGACTCCGTCAAGGTTTATTTCGAACTCAACAAAGCAGCTTATCTTCAAAACCTTAATAATAATGATTCGGTGTCGATGAGCAAATTCATCGACGCTGTTGCTGCGTCCGCAAAAGCCGGCACACTGCGCGGCGTGGAAGTCCGCGGATACACCTCACCCGAGGGGGCCTACCTCCACAATGAAGAGCTCGCCCGTCGCCGATGCAACGTAATCGCCGATTATATCAGCCGCAATGCCGGTATTTCCATGAGCCGCATCAAGAGCGTGCCGGGTGGCGTGGCGTGGAATAATCTCCGTCAAATGATCTCCGATGACAGAAATTTCCCCTCACGCGATTCTCTGCTTATCGTATTAGACAAATATTTACCCGGTGCCAACACTAATGCCACCCTCTCCGAACGATGCCTGAAAAGCCTTATGGCTGTCGACAATGGTAAGGCATATCACAGCCTGAGTGAATACATATTCCCGAAGCTGCGAATTGCAGAGGCAGCATGCTTCTATGATGCCCCCGACGCCCCGGCCTGCGGTTCCGATGATCATAATAATACCCTCGGCATAGAGTCACAGCCGGCCGCAGACTACCCGCAGCCGGCCGATACAGCCGATACCGACACCACTGCGGCCAAACACATTCCGCTTCACCGGCTTGCACTCAAAACCAACCTGCTATATGATGCTGCACTGTTGCCGAATCTCGAGCTGGAATATCTGATAAACCGCAATTGGTCGGTAGCCCTCGAGGGGGATATAGCCTGGTGGGGAAAATACTCCCGCAACCGGAGCTACAGACTCGTGGTCATCTCGCCCGAAGTAAAATACTGGATAAAGCCCCGCGCCGCATGGCATGGCTTCTATGTAGGCCTGTTTGCCGGCGGTGGATATTACGATTTCCTTAAGGGGAAACATGGTTATTACGGCGATGGAGGCATGGCCGGCGTATCGGCAGGTTTTATGTGGCCTGTGACCCGCTCACTCTCACTGGAAGCGGGTCTCGGTGCCGGATACCTCTATTCCAAATGTAGATAAAAATCCTGGTATTTCTACACCGGCAGAATAAAACACAAGGCT
>CAMWLY010000094.1 GCA_947175145.1 uncultured Muribaculaceae bacterium
TGCCAAGCTCAACCTGACACCCTAAAACAACGCCAAGCTCATTAATGTGCTACGTCCTATGAATACTCTCAAACGCGGATACAGCATAACTCGTGTCGACGGTAAAACAATTACGGACCCGGCGGTAATTCCCGATGGGGCGATAATTGAAACATCTTTGGCATCAGGTACGTTATATTCAGTAAAGAGTGCTTCCCCGGAAGAGAAATAATAATACATGAAAACGCCGGCTTCGGCGATAACCCGAAATGAATAAACCGCAAAGCTACAAAGAAGCTGTAACCGAACTCGAGCAGATACTTGCCCAAATGGAATCAGACCGGTGTGATATTGACTCACTGTCAAAATACACCGCCCGCGCCCTTGAACTACTGAAATTCTGCAAAGAACGCCTGTTCAAGACCAACGAAGAGGTAGAGAAATGTCTCGAAGAACTTAAAACCGCACTCTCTGAGTGACATCGGGACACCACCACTTGACAATGACGCGAAATTTCGCTAATTTTGCATCATGAGCGAGTCGGTGTGAAAGCTTTCCGATTCGACACCGTGATTACGAATAATATATAAACCCAATATTATACTTAAAGTAATGGTAGATTACAAAAGCTTAGGCCTTGTCAACACCAAAGAGATGTTTCTCAAGGCAGTTCATGGCGGATATGCAATTCCGGCCTTCAACTTCAACAACATGGAGCAGCTTCAGGCCATCATCAAGGCAGCTGCCGACACCAAATCACCTGTGATTCTTCAGGTATCGAAGGGTGCGCGTAACTATGCCAACCCGATTCTTCTCCGCTACATGGCACAGGGTGCTGTGGATTATGCCAAATCACTCGGCTGGGAGAAGCCTCAGATTGTGCTTCACCTCGACCATGGTGACAGCTTCGAGCTCTGCAAGGATTGCATCGACAATGGTTTCTCATCAGTGATGATCGACGGCTCACACCTTCCCTACGAAGAGAATGTGGCTCTGACCAAGAAAGTATGCGACTACGCTCATCAGTATGACGTAACTGTAGAGGGTGAGCTCGGTGTGCTGGCAGGTGTAGAAGATGAGGTTTCTTCTGACCACCACACATATACTGACCCTGAAGAGGTTATCGACTTTGTAAACCGCACCGGTTGCGATTCACTCGCTATCTCAATCGGCACTTCACACGGTGCTTACAAGTTCACTCCCGAACAGTGCACACGCGATGAGAAGACAGGCCGTCTGGTTCCCCCGCCGTTGGCATTTGAAGTGCTTGAGGCTGTTGAGGCCAAGCTCCCCGACTTCCCCATCGTGCTCCACGGTTCATCTTCAGTTCCTCAGGAATATGTGGATATCATCAACGCAAACGGAGGCAAACTGCCCGATGCTATCGGTATCCCCGAAGAGGAGCTCCGCAAAGCTGCCAAGATGGACGTTTGCAAAATCAACATCGACTCAGACAGCCGTCTCGCTATGACCGCCGCTATCCGCAAGGTCTTCAATGAGAAACCCGGTGAGTTCGACCCCCGCAAATATCTCGGCCCGGCTCGCGATGAAATGGAGAAACTCTACAAGCACAAAATTGTGGCTGTGCTCGGTTCTGACGGAAAAGCTGAGTAATTCACAGCTTACTGCATAAAATAAATAAGGTGTGTCAAATCTTCTTGGCACACCTTATTTATTTCTGTATCTTAATGCTTGAAATGCGGGTGATGCTCTATCAGCTCCGCTCGCAATCTCGTGCGGTCCAGATGCAGATAGATTTCAGTTGTAGCTATCGATTCATGCCCCAGCATCTCCTGTATGGCTCTGAGGTTGGCGCCCCCCTCAAGCAGATGAGTGGCAAATGAATGACGGAGTGTATGCGGTGACACGGTTTTAGTAATCCCGGCCGCCTCGGCTGCAGAACGAATCACATAAAATATCATGACCCGAGTGAGGGGTGCCCCGCGCCTGTTGAGGAAAAGAATATCCTCGCCCTCGCGCTTGACAGGACCTCGATCTCGCACATCGAGATATTCCTCGATAAGTTCCACGGCAGGCGGTGACAGCGGCACCATGCGCTGCTTGTTTCCCTTGCCATCTACCAGCACCCAACTCTCCTTGAGATTGACCCTTGATATTTTCAATCCTGTAAGCTCGCTTACACGCAATCCCGACCCATATAAGGTCTCGATTATCGCATGATTTCTAAGTGTCTCAGGCTTTTCCGGTGGTAGAGCCGCCACCATGGCATCTATCTCTTCTATGGTAAGCACATCGGGCAGATGCTTGCCGATACGCGGCGATTCTATCAGTTCCGTAGGGTCGTAATCTATTATACCTTCGAGCCGCAGATACTTATAGAAATTGCGTATTCCGGCGATTATGCGCGATTGAGTGCTCGGAGTTATCCCCATATCGTGAAGCTCGCATAGTAATTGGATAAGGTCAGAATGAGTTACCTTTTCAATTTCTACGCCATGAGTCTGCGCGAAAGTTATGAGATGACCGGCATCGGTAAGATAGCCTGCCGCCGTGTTCCCGGATAATCCGCGCTCAAGAGTGAGGTGCCGCCGGAACATCCGGAGCATATCATCTGCTTTTTTCATGACTACTCGCTTTTCAGATTCGGACCGATATCGCGATTTTCTGCATATAAGGGCGATTTACCGCGATAAGATTCCTTTTGCCATAAAACAGCACACCCTCCGGCAAGGCATCGAAAATCTGCCGACGCAATTCAATTGACACATTGCTGACAGCCAGACTCCGGCCGGGAACGGCTAATAATTCTGCTATCGATTGCCCAGCAAGCATATCTCCCGACAGGAGCAACATATCAGCGCAATCAGCATTTGCAGAATCATGAACAAGCTTTGCCCCCGGGACAGCGCATCTGATAGCGGCGATAAAGCATTCGGAAGTATCTTCAGGAAGTGACACAACTACCGGTCTGAGGCTATTCACAAGGCGCAACAGCATTCTCGCTTCGCGAATCTCTCTGCCGCAGCGAGCGAGATTATCGGTTTGCTCATAACCGTAATATGCATATACACGTGGCGGACGAATCACATCTTTCACCAATTGATATGCATAGGGGGAGTGCACACCATAGCCACGTGTATGGCGCCAGCGTTTATACCACTCCCCCATTTTCATCTCCTTATCAGTTAATTATCCTTGGCGTGTGCTTTGGGACTCTTGCGGCGACGCAATACCCAATAACCAACCGCGCCGATACAAACTATATAAATAATTATAACCGAGGTTACGCCGATAGCATTGGTCACTCGCAGGGATTTCGGGCTAAACCACATCTCTATATCGTGGTTTCCGGCCGGCACCTTAATAGCCCTGAGTGTATAGTTTACTCTTGCTATATCCACAGGTTTACCATCGATAGTCGCATACCAGCCCCAAGGGAAATAAACTTCGCTGAACACAGCTACTCCACCGCGAGCGGAGCGAGCCTTATAGGTCAGGCGATCCGGTGCATAGCTTGTCTCATAGATAGTATCTCCGGCTGCTTTTGGCTGACCTTTGCCAAGCATGGATTCAAACCGACGATCTGCAACAGCATGATGTTTGGTGTGAAGAGTGTCGAGAGCGGCCATCTCAGCATCGGGTGTCGCTACATAATCCACACTTTCCACAAACCAGGCGTTGCCGTTGGCCTCCGGATTCTGCTGATATTGGTCACCGGCAATCACATACTTGGTATTAAGCATATTGAGCACCTCCATATTCTGCTTCATAATCTGATGCTCAAGCAAATCATTGTAGCGTGTGAGTTTTGCGGCATGATACCCGCCGATGGTCTTATGGAAATAACTTGAACGGGCGCCACCCATATCACCGGCATCGAGCACACGATAATTGGACTTATCCTGCAGAATCGCCCGGTCTGCATCGGTCATTTCAAACACAAGCGTATTATCAGCAGGCTCTGTGAAGTTCTCCTCATTGACATATCGGCGGTTCACACTGAAGAGGTCAATAAGCACTATTAGAGTGAGCGACAACACAAATATCACCTTATTCTTGAACACACCCCGCAGATACATGAGGGTGACAGCAGATCCGAAGGCAATAAACCAGAAAGAACGCATGCAATCCTCGCGCACCAAAGTCAGGCGGGCTTCGCGCAGAGCCTGCAAGATGCGTGAATATGCAGGATTGGTGAATATGCCGTTCTCCTGAAAGAGCGCAATCTCACCGGCAGAGAATGGTTCTCCGAATAATGTGGGAGAAATCCAACCTAAAAGAGTAATCAATGCACCCAGACCCATAATGGTATATGCGGTCCAGGGATTCCGGCGAAAATCTTCGGGAGCGTCAAGCATCCGCTTAATGCATATTATGGCAAGTAGCGGCACACAGAACTCTACTATTACCAGAATACTTGAAACAGCCCGGAACTTGTTATACCCCGGAAATGTGTCAATCATCCAGTCCGTAAAGGCAGGGAAGTTGTGGCCCCATGAGAGCAATATCGCGAGTACCGAGACAGTGAGCAGCGAATACACCATCGGAGTGCGCACATAAAACAGAGCCATTATGGCGAGCAGCAACACAAAGGCTCCGACATATACCGGACCATTGGTCATAGGCTGGTCTCCGAAATACTGAGTAAACTGACCGACCCACTGACGCTCCTCGGGCGATAACCATGTTGAGGTATCGGTATCTACATCGGCCACGGATTTTAGAGTATTCTTGCCGGCAACCGGCTGAACCGAGGCTCCACCCTTTACATTAGGAATGAGCAGTGTCCAGGTTTCATCTATGCCGTAACTCCAGGCTGTAATGGCATTGCGGTCCATTCCTCCCCCGGAAGACTTGTTACCGTTAGTAAGCGCTGTGGCGCGGCCACGCACTGTTTCTTTGGAATATTCGTAGGAGTTATAAAGGCTCGCCGAGTTAGCTCCGACTGCGAGTGCTCCGGCGCAGATGGCAAGTCCGGTGGCAGCGAGCCATTGTTTCACTTCATGTTTGCGGACAGCGCGGCATAACCAGGCTATCATAAGCGCAAGCACCACAAAGAGGAAGTAATAAGTCATCTGCGGGTGATTACTCTGCAACTGAAGTGCCGCAAATAAGGCTGTAAGGGCTGTACCCGCCGGATATTTGCGACGATAAAGCAATGCCAGACCACCTATTGTGGGAGGTATATAAGCGAGTGTCACAAACTTCCATATGTGACCCGCACCAATCAAAATTATGAAATATGAAGAGAAACCCCACGCAATAGCCCCGAACAAAGATTCATGCCATCTGAACTTCATGCAGAGTCCCATGATGAAGAAACCGATCATCATGCCAAAAAGGAGATTGGCGGGAGTCGGCAGGAACAGCATGTAGAGTTGCCCTATCCAGCCGAGCAGGTTATTGGCCGGATATGTGGGAGAAATCTGGAAATTGGGCATTCCTCCGAAAAGAGAATTTGTCCAGCGAGTGGTGTTTCCGGTAGCCGCTTCATAGGCTTTACCCTCCTGACCATTGGCTGTGCCCTGAAGAATATCCGCCTGTTGAAGCACATCGCCCCTGAAGTCAGCAGGGGCAAAAAAAACAATGGCCACTACGGCGATAAACGCGGTGGCCAATATATACCATAGATATTTTCTTTTCATAAAGCAGGCATAATTACTCTGCTACCTCGATATGAATCGGGCGATTCATGCTCTGCTCGAGCGAAATGAGAGTTTCGGTCTCGGTTACGCCGGGCACATGCTGAATCTGATCATTGAGGAGCTGCATGAGATGATGATTATCATGGGCATATACCTTGATAAGCATAGAGTAAGGACCGGTTGTGAAGTGGCACTCTACAACTTCGGGTATTTTCTGCAACTCACGCGCTGCTTCGCGATACAGGGAGCCTTTCTCAAGCTTCACACCGATATAAGTGCAAGTGTTGTAGCCGAGACGGTGCTGGTCTACCAGATAGCCTGAGCCTGTGATGACCTTCATATCAATCAGGCGCTGAATGCGCTGGTGAATCGCTGCACGCGATACTCCGCATTTCTCTGCTACATCTTTTGAAGGAATTCGGGCATTGCCCATGATGATATTCAGAATCTTCTTATCAAGATTGTCAATCTTATCAAGTGCCATTGTCTATAATTCTGTGATAAAAATAATTATCGGTTTTGATTATTGAGAATTTTATGGATTTTTTGATTTGACGCGAAATTAGTCAAAAAAACTTTAAACACAAAGTATTTTAACGATTTCGGAGATAAATTTTGGAATTATGCCACAACATGTGCCTATTTAACCCGGTTTGCATATATGTTATACGGAAAAGAGCGGCGCATCACTGCGCCGCTCTTTTTCGACAAAACCCGAATAAAATAGAAAAATTCCGTGGGGGCAATTTTTATAAATATTAATACAAAACTTTAAAAAACCCAATAAAACAGAGATTATTGAATAAAACCC
>CAMWLY010000095.1 GCA_947175145.1 uncultured Muribaculaceae bacterium
TTTCATCGAGCACATCAACTTCGATGCCAACACGTCAAGATGATTCATCATTAAATTCTATTAGTCCGCAATCCTCAATCCGTGCGCCATTGCAAACTTTTATATTGCGCAGGCCAATTCCAATATTTCTGATGCGGGCATTATCTCCGATTGTGCAGTTTTCCAATCGGCAATTCTCGATTGCACTTTCCTCGTTGCGATTAAGAACCCCCACCGATACAGCTCCTACAAACTCCACACGCTGCATGGCATCGAGATCGGTGGCATCGCATATCCTTATGCGACTCCAATCCAGCGAATGGCAACCGTTGGATTCAAGTTTGCGGCGCTCCCACCATTCCACAGGTCTGCGCAGCAAAGCTTTCTCTTTACTCTTCGTCATATTTCTGATATAAGAAATCGTTGTAGGGGAATCTGGCTGTGTGCACCTCCAAAGCATTGCGATACAGCAACTGCTTGAGCTCATCGATATTGATTCGTTCCTTGGCTGAAATAAACACGCAATTATTGTCCATGCGGCTCATCCATGTGCGCCTGAATTCATCAAGACTAATATTCTCGCGAGTGGCCGGGGTCAGATCATCGGGGTCTTTGGGAGTGTATTTAAATGCATCTATCTTGTTGAAAACCATTATCATGGGTTTATCAGCCGCCCCACCTATATCCGAGAGGGTGCGGTTCACAACCTCAATCTGTTCCTCAAAATTCGGGTGAGACACATCAACCACATGAACCAAAATGTCGGCCTCGCGCACTTCATCGAGGGTAGATTTGAAAGAATCCACCAGGTGGCTGGGTAGCTTGCGGATAAATCCCACAGTGTCGGTAAGCAGGAAGGGAAGATTCTCAATCACGACTTTACGAACTGTGGTGTCGAGAGTCGCAAATAATTTGTTTTCTGCAAACACTTCGGATTTACTAAGCAGATTCATGATTGTAGACTTACCGACATTGGTATATCCCACAAGAGCGACACGTGTCAGTTTGCCGCGGTTTTTGCGCTGCACCACTTTCTGCTTGTCGATAGCAGCCAACTCCTCTTTCAGGTGAGAGATTTTATCGAGGATAATACGGCGGTCGGTTTCAATCTGGGTTTCACCGGGGCCTCTCATTCCGATACCACCCCTCTGACGCTCCAGGTGTGTCCACATTCGGGTCAGACGCGGCAGCAGGTATTGATACTGTGCAAGTTCTACCTGAGTGCGGGCTGTGGCTGTCTGAGCGCGCTTCGCGAAGATGTCAAGGATAAGACTTGTGCGGTCCAGAATCTTTACTTTAAGTTCCTTCTCTATATTCGCCACCTGTTTTGATGATAATTCATCATCGAAAATCACAAGGCCTATATCGTTGTCTTCCACATATTGACGAATCTCCTCCAGTTTGCCGGTTCCTACGTAAGTGCGCGGGTTGGGATAGTCAAGTTTCTGAGTAAAACGTGCCACAGTCTCAGCGCCGGCTGTATCTGCCAGAAAAGCGAGCTCGTCAAGATATTCCTCGGTTTTCTGTTCGCTTTGTGAGCGGGTGCAGAGACCTACAAGGACAGTTCGCTCATTTTGCTCCTTATTTATAATATTGTCTTCAATCATGGGTATCTATACTGAAAAATGGGAACTCATATAGCTCCCATTTATTATAACACCCTCTCGGGGGTGTAAGTTGTGACGAAATAAGCTGTATGATACAGCTGCATCTAAAAGCTAAGATTATTTCTTAACCTTGTTGTAGCGTGCGTTCAGACCCTCAACCACTTCATCTGTGATATCCAGGGCGGGGTTTGCATAGAGGGTGGCGGCTTTGAAGAAGATTGCATCGTAACCGCGGGTCTTGTTGTAAGACTCTATGAATGCGGTGATTGAATCGTTGATGGTCTTCTGAGCCTGCTCGGCAGCCTGCGCTATGTTGTTTTGCAGAGTATTCATGGTGCGCTGAGCATTGTTTTGCATATTCGCCATCTTCTGCTCATCGGCCTTATATGATTCCTGAGTCAGATAGGAATTGTTCTGAACCTTGTTCTGCACTGTAGTTGCAAATGATTTTATCTCATTTTCATGGCGGCGCATCTGAGATTCAGCATTATTTTGCATGCGGAGCATCTCTTCATTATAATCTTTAGCAAGATTATATCGGCTCAGCACTGTGTCAAGGTCTACATATCGATAATTGGGCAAATTCTCGGTGCTGAGTGAGGATTTAGCCTTAGTGGCTACCTTCTTGGTCTCTTTGGTGTCGCTGTTGTTACAACCGGTCGACACATTAATTGCAAGTACAGCCAAGGCAAATATGCCGATAGTGCGTATAAATTTTCTCATTGTTATTGTTAGGTTGCTATTATTCGAAGTATTATGGCAATTATATGATTGCCTTTTTATCTTTTGCGTATCGGTTTCGGGGTGTGGCGACATGCATGACCATCGGTTGCATTGCGCCCCCGAAGCGAAAAGCATAGCAAAAGTAGCGAAATGGCAGTTAATATTATAATCAGAATGGTCGTTTTCACTTTTTTTAAGAATTTTACGGAGTGATTTTCCCCTCCCTGACACAAAGTTAATCAAAAACTCTTTAAATATCTAAAGTTATGGCTTCAGTTCAGGAACCGCAAAAGATAATTTCTGATAAAGTATTGAGTTTGTCGGTATCGGAATTATTTTTTAACTTTGGGGGAATGCGGTTTGGGGAATAATACGAATCTACAGATATGGCTGTTTCCCGATCCTGTGTATAGATTATTAATAAAAACCCAAAATATTATGGAAGTAAAAGACCTTAAGCCGGAATTAATCTGGAAATGTTTTGACGAGGTAACCAAGGTGCCGCGTCCTTCGTGCCATGAAGAGAAAATCCGAGAATTTCTACTCAAATTCGCTTCGGACCATAACATCGCAGCAAAGACCGATAAGGTAGGCAATGTGGTAATGTCTAAGCCCGCAACACCGGGTCATGAGAATGCCCCCACTGTGGTTCTCCAGGCTCATATGGATATGGTGTGCGAGAAAAACAGCAATGTGAATCATGATTTTGCCAACGACCCTATTGATACTTATATCGATGGCGATTGGGTAAAAGCACGCGGCACAACTCTCGGTGCTGATAACGGTATCGGTGTGGCTGCATGTATGGCTGCCATGATCGATAAGGATCTGGTGCATGGTCCGCTGGAGGCTCTCTTTACTATCAATGAGGAGATAGGTCTCGAGGGTGCCGAGAATCTTGGCAAGGATATGATTTCCGGAAAGATTCTTATAAATCTCGACTCAGAAGATGATGGTGAAATATTTGTGGGTTGCGCCGGAGGTATCGATACAACCGCAGATTTCAAGTATCAGCGCAGCTTCAGCCCCGAAAACTTCGTATATATGCGCGTTTCGGTAAGCGGATTGCTCGGTGGTCACTCGGGTGGCGATATACATCTCGGTCGTGCAAACGCCAACAAGGTTATCGCGCGCTTTATCTGGGAGTGCTCACAGCGTTGGGATATAACAGTATGCGAAATTTCAGGTGGTAATCTGCGTAATGCAATTCCGCGCGAGGCATACGCGGTATTCGGTGTGCATACTGACCATCATGAGGAACTGAAACATCATCTCAAGAAATATTCTCAGGAGATTCGCAACGAATATGAGGGTATCGAACCCAATATGGATCTGAAGATTGAGGCTTGGGAGCGTCCGGAATATTGCATCGATTCGACATCATCGCTCAAACTTATCCGCGCAGTCTACAGTGCGCCCCACGGAGTTTACTCTATGAGCCGCGATCTTGAAGGTCTTGTGGAAACCTCTACAAACTTGGCATCGGTCAAGATGATTGGCGATGACACCGTGCGTATCACAACTTCACAGCGTTCATCGGTAGAAAGCCGCAAAAATGATATCGCCGGTCAGGTTGAAGCACACTTCCAGTTGGCAGGTGCTATCGTGACTCACAGTGATGGCTATCCCGGCTGGGCTCCCAATATGAAATCTCCTATCATGAAGATTTCAGCTGATGCCTATGAGGAACTCTTTGGTGTCAAGCCTGCTATTAAGGCAATTCATGCCGGTCTGGAGTGCGGACTCTTCCTCACAAAACACCCCGACCTCGACATGGTAAGCTTCGGCCCGACCATGACCGGAGTGCACTCTCCTGATGAGCAACTGCTAATTCCTACAGTTGAAAAATTCTGGAAACATCTGCAGCGTGTGCTTGAAAAAGTGGCACAGGCATGAAACTCGCATCTCTGATACTCCTGCCCATTACAATGTGGGCAGGAGTAGCTTGCGGTCAAGGAAAATATGATACCGCAGGCCCAGATACCGTAAACTCGCCAAGCATAGAGGTCGATAGTCTGAGAGTCGCTGAGTTTCCGATAGATTCTTTGCCGGCATCAGATGCGAAGACTCGTTATAGTCATCTCACCGAAGAGGACTTCAAGATTGTGGCAGATGAGCTCGGAGTTGAGGTTGCCGCTATCAAAGCTGTGGTTGAGATTGAAGCGGGAAAGCAGATGAGAGGCTTTTACGCTCCCGGAGTGCCGGTGGTAAATTTTGACCGGGCCATGTATCGCCGGCATGCTTCAAAGGCTCAGGTCCGCACAGGCAATAAAAATGCCAAGGTGCCTTCGGGACTTTCCGGTTATGCACTCCGGGAGTGGACACAGCTTACCAATGCCCGACGAGTGAACGAGCAGGGTGCAAACATGGGGACTTTCTGGGGAATGTTTCAGATAGGAGGCTTCAATTATAAGATGTGCGGTTGCAAAAATGTCAATGAATTTGTTGATATAATGTCTGAGTCGGAGTTCTCACAGCTCGAACTTTTTGCCAAATTTATCACAAACAGCGGTATGCTCGGTGACCTTAAGGCAAAAAACTGGGCCGGCTTCGCCCGCAAATATAATGGTGCATCATACGCACGCCGTGGCTATCATACTCGCATGGCTGCCGCCTACAATAAATTTAAAAAGAAATCTAAATTATGAAAATCACAGACTTGAATCCCAAATTGGTTTGGGAAATATTTGATGAGATAACTAAAGTGCCGCGTCCTACTCATCACCTCGATAAAATGCGCGCGTTTTTGCTCGAATGGGCGGCGCGTCACGGTGTGGAAGCGGCTGCCGATGAAGTCGGCAATGTGGTGATGCGTGCGCCGGCAACTCCAGGTTATGAAAATACCCCCACAATAATCCTGCAAGGCCATCAGGATATGGTGGCGGAAAAATTTCCGGAAGTTAAGCACGATTTTCTTAACGATCCCATCGAGACAGTCGTTGATGGCGAATGGGTCAAGGCCAAAGGTACTACCCTCGGCGCCGATAATGGTCTCGGATGTGCCACTGCTATGGCCTGCATGATCGACAAGGATCTTGTTCATGGTCCGCTTGAAGCACTCCTGACTGTCGACGAAGAGCAGGGGCTTATAGGCGCCAATGGCCTGCAGGCCGGCTTTGTGACAGGAGATATATTGCTCAATCTCGATTCTGAGGAGATGGGTTCACTTGTGATAGGCTGTGCAGGTGGTAAAGTTACGATAGCCTCACTTCCACTGACCTTCCAACCCGCACCTGAATCCGGTGTATGGTTTGAAGTGGAAATCGGAGGGCTCAACGGCGGACATTCAGGAATGGAAATCAATCTCGGCCGTGCTAATGCCAATCAGCAGCTCGCCCGATTCTTATGGACTGCAGATCGAAGATTCCCTCTTGAACTCGCTGCAATCGATGGCGGTGGATTGGCAAATGCAATTCCACGCGATGCTAAAGCTATTGTTTGCGTGGTTCGTGAACAAGCTTCCGATTTCGCCGAATATGCTGCCGAGTTTGATGAAACTTTGCATCGTGAGTTCGCCGGAATTGAGCCTGATTCATTCAAGTTTTCTGTAAAAGAGGTAAAACCGGCTGAGAAAATTATTGAAAGTCAACTGGCTCACAATATTATCGCTGCTATATTTGCATGTCCCAACGGTGTGCAATCCATGTCGCATGCTATAACCGGATTAGTGGAGACTTCGGATAATCTCGCTTCGGTCAAGATGATTGCTGACAATACTTTGGAAATCACTGTTCACCAGAGGTCATCGGTGGATTCGCGTCGCGATGAGATCGCAGATCGTATAAGTGCGCTTTTCGAAATGATTGGTGCCGATGTGAAATTTGATGACGCCTATGTAGGGTGGTCGCCGAATCCTGATTCCAAGGTGCTCAAGGTTGCTGAAGAAAGCTATAAGCATCTTTTTGGTAAGGAACCCAAGATTGAGGCTCTTCATGCAGGTCTTGAGTGTGGCCTATTCCTCGAGAAACTGCCGCACCTCGATATGGTCAGCTTCGGTCCTACTCTTAAAGACATTCACTCACCGGGTGAAAAAGCCAATATTAAATCGGTGGCTGAGTTCTGGG
>CAMWLY010000096.1 GCA_947175145.1 uncultured Muribaculaceae bacterium
GAGCAGATGATCAGCAGATACAGCACCCATTTCAGCTGCAAGTTCTGCTCCGCCGAGTGTCACAATCTCATCGGCATGAAGTTTCAGCTGAAAACCGGCATTTCGTGCCGCCTCTAATAATCTGCGGGAATCTTCGATTTCAAATACATTTTTTTCGGTAAATATGTCGAAGAATCGTGCCCTGCCCTGGACTGCGGGAATCATTTCCCCAATCATCAGATTAACATAATCATCGGTGCGTCCTTTGTATTCTGAAGGTACTGCATGAGCTCCTAAAAAGGTGCTGACTATATGCAGAGGGGAAAGTTTATCCAGTTCATCTATGGCATCGAGCATTTTCAGCTCGCTTTCAGTTGATAATCCATAGCCCGATTTTGCCTCTACAGTAGTCACACCCATAGCCATCATTTCATTTGCAAACCATAGGGCATTTTCCACAAGCTCTTTTTTACTTGCGGAGCGAGTCGCATTTACAGTATTCTGGATACCACCCCCTTTCTCCATGATACTCATATAGGATTCTCCCTTCAGACGCCAATCAAATTCTTCGGCTCTGTATCCTCCGAAGATTACATGAGTATGTGAGTCTACAAATCCCGGCAATACAACCCTATCCTTAGCATCTACTATTTCTGACTTTTCATATTCATCAGAAATATAGTCGCCCATGCTCCCGATTTCCTTGATTCGGCCATCGCATATCAGGATATATGAATCAGGAATATGGGTCAGCCTATCCATATCTGCACCTTTGATCGCGCTATGACCAACCGGAGTCCAGATATCGGCATTGATCACAATCAAGTTTCCCTTCATCATTTGCTGATTATAGAATTGACTGCAATCAGTATTTCAGATTCACGGCGCATAGCGTGGATCGCTATCTCGTCGGCCTCTTTGATAATCGCTTCTGCTGCTATCCTATCCTTTAGACCGGCTGCATTGATTTTGACATTCAACTGAGCACCAAGCACCGCAGCACGCGCAGCCAATGCGCCGACACCGGCATCACTTACTGAAGCGGGATTGCCATTTTTTGCCATGACTTCGACAAGATCAAATACTTCGTAGGCAGCCTTCATTGTTCTTAATGGGACTTCAGTCGCATATAAAGTTGCTTCCTCGAGAGCTGCCGATCTGGCAGCCTTTTCTTCCGGAGTACCTTTGGGCATACCGAAGACAGCCATTATCTTATTGAATGCTTTTGTGTCTTCATCAACCAAATGGAGCAGACGGTCTATCAACTCACGCCCTCTGACTGCGGCATTTGAAAACTCTTCCCATCTATCATCCCAGCCTGCTTTATGTGCAGATAAATTGGCAACCATGGTGCCGAGAGCAGCTCCAAGTGCACCCATGTAGGCAGCTATTGATCCTCCTCCCGGAGCAGGTGACTCCGATGCTGTCTCATCAGCAAACTCACGACATGACATGTCGACCAAACGCCTCACCTTTTTGTCAGCATCAAGCATATATTCAATAATCTTATCCTCAGGCTTGAACTCCTTCAGTTCATCAAGACCCATGGACTTCACGGCAATCTTGATTATCTCGGATTCCGGAATGCCGAGAGACCTTTGCTGCAAACGCAAGTAGTGTTTACCTGCTTCAAGAATTGCATTTTTCGGCACAAGACCGACTATTTCCGTACCGGTAACTCTGATACCTCTGATGGCCGCTGCCCGACTCACCTCATCAAACGCTCTATGCAGAGATGTTTGAGAAATATCTGTAATATTCATAGATACCTGAGCGACACCATATTCATCAATATACCAACCAATCGCTTTGGTTCCCTTGAGAGCTCCCGGTATCATAATCGTGTTACCGTTTTCATCCTTGATAGGCTCGCCGGTTACTTTACCTCCTTCACGCATAGGTCTGCCCTTTTCTCGCACATCAAATGCAATGGCGTTGGCACGTCTTGTAGAAGTAGTATTAAGATTGAAATTGACAGCAATCAGGAAATCACGCGCACCAACCGCTGTGGCACCTGTGCGAGCCACTTTATCATCAAATTTGCGGTCACCGAAATCAGCGCCTTTTCCCGGTTTACCGAGTCGTTCGGGAAGTCCTTCATATTCCCCTTCACGACATACTGCAAGATTTTTCCTCTCAGGAGTAAATGACGCACTCTCATAGCAATACACCGGGATATCAAGTTCATCGGCTATTCTTTGGCCAAGCTTTCTTGCGAGTTCTGCGCATTCTTCAAGAGTGATTCCGCTCACCGGAATCAGTGGGAGCACATCGGTTGCGCCCATGCGTGGATGCGCACCATGATGTTTGCTCATATCGATTAGTTCGGCAGCTTTTCTGACGGCTCTTACAGCTGCTTCCATTACAGCCTCCGGTTCACCCACAAATGTAACAACTGTTCTATTGGTAGCTTCTCCGGGATCTACGTCAAGGAGCTTCACATCTCCATTTTTTTCAATCTCGGAGGTAATCGCATTAATTACCTCCATATTGCGGCCTTCACTAAAGTTAGGGACACATTCTATAAGTTTTTTCATGGCTGATTCAGTTCTTTTAAATATATGAGTATCATTGTTTCAGCAGCTCTTGGAGCATAGACTCATCGGCTATATAAGGTTCCGTAATATGGAAACCGTTTTCACCCTGAATTTCATTCCATTCTTTCACAGTCGACATGGCGTTTTCATTACGTGCCCAACTTCTACGTGCCACACCTCCCATTACATCCCAAAGCATGGCCTTACGCAGAATATCATCAACACGCTCCGAACCGTCGCACACCATTCCGAAGCCACCATTGATAGCCTTACCGATACCTACACCTCCACCATTGTGCAGAGCTACCAGACTCATACCTCTTGCACAGTTTCCGGCAAAACATTGCACTGCCATATCGGCCATTACATTTGATCCATCTTTAATATTGGAGGTTTCTCTGAAAGGTGAGTCTGTGCCACTCACATCATGATGGTCACGGCCAAGCATAATCGGGCCAACTTCTCCATTACGAACCATTTCATTGAAACGAAGTGCGATATTCAGACGCCCCATTGCATCTTGATAGAGTATTCTTGCCTGAGTGCCTACCACGAGCGCATTTTTCTCCGCATCGCGTATCCAGTTATAGTTGTCGCGATCCTGACCTCTACGATTCGGATCTATGCACTCCATGGCAGCCTTGTCAGTCTTAACGAGGTCTTCATGTTTACCGCTAAGGCATACCCAGCGGAAAGGACCATAACCATAATCAAACAGCATTGGACCCATAATATCCTCTACGTATGATGGCCAGATAAATCCATCTTTCTCATCAATTCCATTACGCGATATTTCCTTGACTCCGGCATCATATATGGCTTTCATGAATGAATTGCCATAATCAAAGAAATAAGTGCCTTTTGCAACCAATGCTTTTATTGCGTCATAATGACGTTTTAGCGTTTTATCGACAAGTTCACGGAACTTTGCAGGGTCATCATGAAGTAGGCGCGTGCGTTCATCGAATGTAATTCCCGCAGGACAGTATCCTCCTTCATATACAGCATGACACGATGTCTGGTCACTCAGCAACTCTATCTTTTTATTATGTGCAACAGCATATTCAAGCAGGTCTACGATATTACCATGGTAAGCTATCGACACAGGCTTTCTCTCTGTCATAGCCTTTTCAGCGATTTCAAATGCCTCAGGAATATCGGATGTTTTGACACTCACCCACCCTTGATCCATACGTGTCTTAATCCGTGACTCATCAACTTCAGCGATAATTGCTGCCGCACCGGCAATCTCTGCAGCCTTAGGTTGCGCTCCGCTCATGCCACCGAGACCTGACGATACAAATAAATGACCTGACAAATCACCATCTTCGGGAACTCCGAGTTTCATACGCCCGGCATTGAGAATCGTATTAAAGGTGCCGTGTACAATTCCTTGAGGACCAATATACATCCAGCCGCCTGCTGTCATCTGACCGTAGTTTGCTACACCCAGCTGCATGGCTTCATGCCAATCCGTCGGATTATCGAACATGCCGACCATCATGGCATTGGTAATGATTACACGAGGAGCATCCGGTTTTGATGGGAATAATCCGAGAGGGTGTCCGGATTCAACCACAAGCGTCTGGTCTTCTGTAAGCTCTTCAAGATACTTCTTGATGAGTCTGTATTGAAGCCAGTTTTGCGCTACCTGACCTGTTTCTCCATAGGTCACAAGTTCGTAGGGATAAAGGGCCACGTCAAACGATAGATTATTATCTATCATGACTTGAAAAGCCTTACCCGCAAGACATTTACCTTTATATTCATCTATAGGTTTTGCCTTTAAATCACCCTCAGGACGCCAGCGATATGCATAAATTCGACCCCTGGTTCTTAATTCCTCCAGAAATTCAGGAGCTGCTTTGGCGTGGAGTTCCTCAGGCAAATATCTGAGAGCATTCTTTAGAGCGGTAATCGTCTTGGAATCATTCAGAGTATAACCTCTGTCAGGAGCTCTTCTTATCCCGGCCACAAAATCCGGCTTCTCCGGCCATACCGCTTCAATCGTCAACTGAGTGTCGTTCATGATAATTATTTTAAGGCGTGGATATTAATAAAAAAATTAAGGCATAATATCCCTGCTAAATGATGTTAATTGGTTTATCACCCAAAGATAAATAATTTTTAAATATCAATGAAAAATAGTGATGATAAAAATGAGGTCAACGAAAATCAAGGCAGGCCGCAAATAATATGCGGCCTGCCTGAACTTATATATGTTGTAACTTTATTTTACCATGATTTTGCGTGTCTTACCACCCTTCTTTTCGATATAGATACCTCCGGAAAGAGTATTGGCATTGACTTTGCGGCCATCAAGTGTGTAATATGCAGCTTCACTTGAATCATCGTAAATATTGCTTACCCCGGCTGTATTGTCGACTATGATTTGCTCAGCATTAGCAATCTCACCGGTTTCCATATTTACAACCATTGCAACAAGTTTAAATTCATGAGCCTTGATATTCTTAACACTCATTGAGGTGGTATAGGTGTATTCTTCACCTTTGTTAATATTACCTGAATATGCACTGCTGTCGGCAGGATACTTGTTGATATTTCTGGCCACATCTTCATAGATTGTTGAAAGAGAAAGTTCTTTTGTAGTTCCCCAGATGCCATATTCAGGACCTGCTCCGGCTATACCATTTTGCTGAGTGTAAGGTCCGACACCATCTTCTACAGTTACTACACATATACCATGAGTGGCATCAGAATTTGTTAGGAAGTTAGTCTTTACGGTAACATTGACAACCTGGTCTGCGGTTGCTTCTGCCTCGGTAGAAATATTCACATACGCCGGAACTGCGGATACCTCCTTATAGACCTCGTCATAAAACGCATAATTTGGAACCCATTGAGGTTGGGTTGTCACGGCTCTGTTAGTAATAGCACTTGGTAAAGTGCCTCCCATCTCTTGAATAATCGCCTGATATTGGCTTAATTCCATACGGTCTCCATTATGCACTGCAATTCTAATCCAATCCGGATATTTCTCTTTAAGATATTCCATCATAAGGATTCCGAGTGGGCAATATTGACACCAGGTTCCTGTACCCTCTTCAATTACAAGACGACGCGCAATCGTGCTTGTATAGCTTGAATATGGTTTTGAAACCGGTTTTGATTCAATCTCAACTCCGTTCACTTTAACTATCTTTGCAGTAAGAACAGATACACCTTCCAACGCAGGAAGAGGGCCAATTGTAACTTCACCTGTTTCTGCAGGTGCGAGCTCTTCAGCCAGATTTATCTCACTTGTTGTGGTATAACCGGCATATGTGGTCTGCACAGATAAGTTCGAAATCGACTTTGAACCCAAATTCCTGAATTTCATGGGATAACCAAATTCTCCGGGAGCATAGAAATCTTTTACATCTATTCCAGAAATCATGGCATTATCTTGAGGAAGATTTGTTCCTGCAATTTCAATTGACATGCACAGATTTCCAACCTGATTCGCAACATTTGAATACTGTGGCACTACATTGGCCTTGGTAGCAGCACCCACAAGCGCTGTTCTTGCATTAGTTACTTTACCATCGCATGTCACATATCCGCATGACGTGTCATACAAAAAGCGAAATCCGAAATATAGTGTTTTTTCACCTGTAATCTCTACCGGATTATCCAACTTAAGGCGAGCCTCGACACTACCCTCCGAGGGAATATCATTTATTGAGAATTCCGGAAGCTTAGATAAATCATCTGTAACAAATGCTATACCCTTCTTTATGGGATTCACACCGCTGCCATTGCTGGGGGTATACATATATACCGCAGTAATTTTGTTGCCTATATAAGCC
>CAMWLY010000097.1 GCA_947175145.1 uncultured Muribaculaceae bacterium
GAAATCTGAAATCTGAAATCCGAAATCTGAAATCTGAAATCCGAAATCTGAAATCTGAAATCTGAAATCTGAAATCTGAAATCCGAAATCTGAAATCTGAAATCCGAAATCTGAAATCCGAAATCTGAAATCCGAAATCTGAAATCTAAAATCTAAAACATGTTTTATAACAGACTGTAAAATTTGGATATCGCCGCAAACTGACCTATATTTGCATTCACAAAGCGGTAGAGATACCCTTATAGAAATTTTAGTTACAAATCAGCAAACCTTAATACCAAAGCTTTAAGTCTAATACCGGAAAAACGGAAGAACAAGAAATGCAAACAACAGGGTAATTGATTATTATTGACCTTAATCGAATTTTCGGGCGAAAACCGACGTGAGTCGTAACAAGCCCAACATGGGGCGGAAGTGATTACTTCCGCCCCTCCCTTTTTTTATTTAAATAGGTTTTAGGCTTTAGGTGTTAGGTGGTAGGTTTTAGGTTTTAGGTGTTAGGAATGGACAATGCACAATGCACAATGGACAATGAGCAATCCGAAATCTAAAATCCGAAATCTAAAATCTGAAATCCGACATCTGATTAAATTGATTAAATTTGCCACATGAATGATAAAGCAAAACACACTTTCCCTCTGCAAGGAGATGAAATTATATTATATCAGCCTGACGAAACTTTAGCTCTAAGAGTAAGGGTTGAGGAATACACAGTTTGGCTTAGCCAAGCTCAATTAGTTGAACTTTTTTAATTCAAGCAAAGCTAATATCAGTGAACATCTTAAGCATATATTCTCTTCAGGGGAATTAACAAAAGAAGCAACTGTTCGGAAATTCCGAACAGTTCAGCAGGAGGGTACTCGCGATGTAACGCGCATGATTGATTTTTTCAATCTTGATGTCATTATCTCATTGGGTTATAGAGTTAATACAATCCGGGGTATTCGGTTTCGTCAGTGGGCAAATAAAATACTCAAAGATTATATGCTTCGGGGATATAGTGTCAATCAGAGACTTCTATATGTTGAGTCGCGTATAGATCATAGACTCTCCGAATATGACAGGAGACTTGATGACCTCTACGATAAGGTCGATTTCTTCGTAAGAACTTCACTTCCCCCGCGTGAGGGCATTCTATATGATGGACAAATATTCGATGCGCATGTGTTTGTTTGTGATTTGATAAAACGAGCTCGTCATCGAATTATATTGGTCGATAATTATATAGATGACAGATAAGAAACAAAAATATCTCGAAGGGGGGATTCACAATACGCCATGTCTAAAACCGCATATCACATCTCGCTCAAAGGCTACGTCGTTTTCTCACATTCGGTCGAAGCTACTTCGCGGTTGTTACCCTCTACATCGGCGCAGAGAAATTCCCTCGCCACGACTCTTTTTCGCTGTCTATGCCAGGCGTGATTTAGTATTATTAACTTTTCTGCTACTGCATAGCCTATATTACAAAAATATTTTGTACCTTTGCAGTCGCAATGGTATCTCTGTTTCTCAAGAGTGAGAATTTGAATTAGGCCGTTAGACATAACGCCTGATATTCAGAGATTTAAAAGGGAATCCGGTGAAAATCCGGAACAGTACCCGCTGCTGTGAATCCTATACCAAAGTCTTTTGCACTATGTCATTGAGACCATTTAGTCTTGAGAAGGCGCAATTGATTGGGATAAGTCAGAAGACCTGCCTTTGCCGTAAACATGAATGTGCCTACGGGATTATGGGCAGCTTATAAAGCCTTTTATTGGGCTTTAAGTCATTTGACTCTCGTTAAGAGGTTAATACAAATTTCCCGTCTGTGTACATTATGTTAGTACGCAGACGGGATTTAATTTTCTGAGTATTAACCTTCTAACGTGAAGAATGAAATATATATATTCATTTGTGTTACTTTGTATCGCCATTGAGGTATTTGCAGAGACACAGATTGACTCCCTTACTCATCAACTAAAGGAAGTCATGGTAACCGCGCGAAAACCTAATGAAGATATTATCCCGGCTCAGACACTGACGGGTGAAGAGCTACACAGACTAAATAGCAACAGTGTAGCTGACGCTTTGCGATATTTTTCAGGGGTACAAGTAAAAGATTATGGTGGAGTAGGCGGAATCAAAACAGTCAATATCCGGTCTATGGGGACAAACCATACAGGTGTTGTTTATGACGGAGTGGAACTCGGTAATGCACAGAACGGTCAAATAGATTTAGGGCAATTTTCTCTTGATAATATTGAAGCATTATCACTCTATAACGGTCAGAAAAGTGAGATTCTACAACCTGCCAAAGATTTCGGATCTGCAGGTACCATATATATGAGGACCCGGACTCCTGTGTTCAAAGAAGGTGAGAATTACCATGCAAGAGCCACAATACGCACAGGCTCCTTTGATTTATTAAACCCTTCTGCTCTCATTGAACTTAAACTAAGCGAGAGAATATCGACATCTTTAAGTGCAGAGTGGGTAAATTCAAGTGGTAAATATAAATTCCGTTATCGCAGAGTTAATCCCGCCGGAGAACTTGCCTATGATACTACAGCTGTCAGGCAGAACGGAGATATAAATGCCACCAGAATTGAGTTGAACACGCACGGAAATCTTAACTCCGGCTCTTGGAATTTCAAAGTCTATAATTACAATTCAGAGCGAGGTGTACCCGGTGCAATTGTTAATAATGTATGGCGAAGGGGGGAACGCATTTGGGATACTAACTCCTTTGTCCAAGGTCGTTACACTGGATATTTCGGAAAATTCACTACCTTAAATAATATTAAATATGCCTTTTACCGCACTCATTATGTCAATAATGATGATAAGCAGGTTAAAATAGATAATCTTTACAAGCAAAAGGAGATTTACTTTTCCTCTGCAAATGAGTACGAGATAACAAATTATTGGAGTGTTTCGGCAAGCTATGATTTTATGTGGAACTCTCTTGATGCAGATGTGTATGGATTTGTTAAGCCTGACCGTATATCGCAATATTTATCAGCGGCAACTGCGTTGAACTTTAATCGCATAAAAATTCAAGCAAGTGCTCTTGGCACATTTATTCATGATAAGATTAAAGGACAAAAGGCACCGGCTGATAAACATGTTTTTTCTCCTGCCATATTTATAAATGGCTACCCACTGCGAAATAAAGACTTTTCTATCAGGGTATTTTATAAACAGTCGTTCAGAATGCCTACGTTTAATGACCTGTATTATGCTGATATGGGCAATTCCCAACTATACCCTGAGCGAGTAACACAATATAACTTTGGTCTACTATACGACCATAAATCTTCCTCTTTTATTTCCGCCGCTCGCTTAAGCAGTGATATTTACTACAATAGAGTAAAGGATAAGATTGTGGCATATCCAAAAGGACAGCAATTCCGATGGACTATGCTTAATCTTGGGCTTGTAGATATTCGCGGTATTGATGTAACCGGACTTTTGACACTGAATCCATATCGTGATTTATATCTTACTGTCCGCGCTCAATATACTTTTCAACGGGCAATAGACGTAACCAATCCGTCCGATAATTATTACCGGGATCAGATACCATATATACCCCGCCATTCCGGAGCTGCTGTTGTAAATGCTCAATGGAGAGGATGGGGACTTAATTATTCCTGGATATATGTAGGTGAACGATATAATCAGCAAGAGAATATCAGGTATAACTATACCCAACCTTGGTACACCTCTGATGTTTCCTTGAGTAAGGATTTTCAATTGGGACGGGTGAGCCTTAGAGGTTTAATTGAAATCAATAATCTTCTTAGTCAAGATTATGATGTAATTCTCAATTACCCAATGCCAAAGCGTAATTATAGGCTCACTCTAACTGTGGAGATATGACAAACAAACTATTTTTCTTATATTTTCTGCCACTCTTGATGGTCGCCACAAGTTGTCGTGAAGACGAACTTGTGGTGCCCACGGAGTATGACATCATTGGCGATGAAAGACCGGAATCTGATATACGCGGATTCTATCTTGTCAACGAGGGCAATATGGGGTCAAATAAGTGTACGCTCGATTTCTACGATTATTGCACCGGCCTCTACTCTCGTAATTTTTATGCCGAGCGCAATCCTAATGTTATTAAGGAACTTGGAGATGTCGGCAACGATATTGGTATATATGGCAGTAAATTATATGTAGTTGTTAATTGCTCTCATAAGGTGGAAGTACTTGATTCAAACTCCGGTATCCGATTGGGACAAGTAGATATCCCCAATTGTCGGTATATCAGATTCCATCGAGGGAAGGCATACGTCAGTTCTTATGTCGGACCGGTATTAATTGACCCTAACGCACCTAAAGGTGCAGTGTATGAAGTTGATACACTCTCTTTATCCGTTACGCGAAAAGTATCTGTTGGATATCAACCCGAAGAAATGGAGGTTGTTGATGATTATATGTATGTAGCCAATTCCGGAGGCTATCGCGCTCCAAACTATGATAATACTGTTTCGGTAATTCAAATGGTCGATTTCAAGCAGGTTCAGCAAATACCTGTAGGTATAAATCTGCATCGCTTGAAAAAGGATAAATACAATAAACTATGGGTTACTTCACGTGGTGACTATCAAACCCGACCCTCCCGATTGTATGTAATGCAAAAGAAGCCCGGATTTAATCAAATGGTAGTAACGGACACCATTCCTGTAGCTTGTTCCAATATGGCATTTCATGGCGACTATATGTATTATTATGCCACCGAATGGAATAATTATACTGCGTCAAATACTATTACATACGGAATAATAGATATACGAACTAAAGAAAAGATTTCTGACAATTTCATTACAGACGGTACCGAGAAAGAAATTACAATACCTTACGGTATTGCAGTACACCCGGAAACCGGAGATATTTTCGTAACCGATGCAAAGAATTATGTCTCATCAGGCACACTCTATTGCTTTTCTTCTGAAGGACAAAAAAAATGGAGCGTCAGGACGGGTGATATACCGGCACACATAACATTCTTAAAGAAATGAGAAAATTTTCAGCAATTTCAATTTCAATCCTTCTTTTGACAGGGTGTAACGCAGATATTCCGATGGTTAATCTCGGAATAGATGATGTGTATTATATACCGCGTATGCAGAAGCTTGATTTGCGTCCTGCCCTTACAGGTAATAAATATGAATGGTATGTCAACGGAATGTTAGTAAGTAATTCAAAAGATTATATCTTTCTTGCACCCGAGGAGGGGACTTACAATGTAGAACTCAAGATACTGGATTCTGTAACTCCTTATGATTTCTCTTTTGATATTCACGTTCTTCACGAAGAAATAGAATATAGCCCATATATATCCAAAGTATATGAATATTGTCCTGCTCCGGGTCAATTTATCAATGAAATGCCTCGATATGAGGAGGGCGACACCTATGAGTCAATCCTTCAAAAAGCGGAAGAATCAATATCAGGTACTAATGATATTATGATTTCATTGGGAGGGTACGGCGGTTATGTTACATTTGGATTTGACCATACTGTCATCAATATTCCCGGTGAAAAAGATTTCAGGATATGGGGCAACTGTTTTTATGAACTTCTTCAACCTGAGAAAAAAGGGGGGTCTGCTGAGCCGGGTATTGTAATGGTCAGTTATGACACGAACTGTAATGGCGTTCCTGACGATGAGTGGTATGAACTGGCCGGCAGTGAATACTATTCTCCTCTGACAAAACACGATTATTCATTAACTTACTTCCGCCCCGATCCAAACAGACAAATTGTGGAGGACGAAGATAACAGTCTCAACGATGTCTATTATATCCGCTGGGTAGATAATAATGAAATTGAGGGATATATAGCAAAGAACATATTCCATAATCAGGAATATTTCCCTAAATGGGTTGATGCAAATGACATAACTTTTCATGGGTCACTTCTTGCACCAAACGCCGATGATATCAGCGGTTATGGTACATATTACGTATTATACAGTTATCCTTGGGGTTACGTTGACAATCATCCGAATGAATACCCGGATTTGAATTCATTTGATATTTCATGGGCTGTGGATGCCAACGGCAATCCGGTAAATCTTCCCGGAGTTGATTTTATTCGTGTCTATACCGGCGTAAACCAATACTGCGGTTGGCTCGGAGAAACATCAACTGAACTAAGTCGCGCACAAGACCTACATATATCACTCCCATCCATCCCAAATCCTTGAC
>CAMWLY010000098.1 GCA_947175145.1 uncultured Muribaculaceae bacterium
GCGAAAGCGGAAGAGCAGGTAATCACCGGCTTGAAGTAGGGCAGGCACAAGTTTGCCCTACTTTTTATTTTTTTCTATAGTGCGCGAAGCGTACGATTGCCTCGTATGAGGCAATAATCTCCATATAGCCCCCGGCAAGCAATCCCTGAAAGGGATGCGCCACCGGGGGACTGTGAATATGTAAATATGAAGTGCCTGAAAGGTACTTCAATCTCCGGAAGACTCAATCTATGAAGTTAACCAAAAATAGAAGTTCAACTAGCTATCGAATCTATCCTCGCACTCAATCTCTCCTCCCCTCTCGAGCTATCGGAACTATTTGTCGGTGCTGAACTACCCGGACTCTTGCAAGTTATCGAAGCTATCAGACCACGCGATGCTTCAACAAAAAGAAAAGGAGGAACTCTGCGTATCCTCCTTTCTTAAACAATCATATAAACAATCAAATACAAAATCTCATGTAGTGTTGTGAGAGAGTTTATCAACTAACTTGATAGTTTGCTTTGTCTTAATTATGATGCATAGTCCTGAAGTTGATCTCTGAGCTTCTGACGTGCACTGAAGATGCGGCTCTTAATTGTGCCAAGGGGAAGATTAAGCTTTTCAGCTATTTCGTTGTATTTATAACCTGCAACATACATGTTGAAAGGTACACGATACTCTTCCGGGAAAGCATTCACTGCAGATGAAATTTCCTGAACTGCAAATGAACCTTCGGGAGTGTCAAGACCTGATTCCTGACTGATGTTCAAAAGGTAGAGATCTTCTGTTGTATCAACTACTGTGGCCTTGCGAACTGTCTGGCGATAGTTGTTGATGAAGATATTGCGCATAATTGTGAAGATCCAGCCTTTGAAGTTGACATTGTCAACATACTTGTCTTCGTTGTCGAGCGCTTTAAGAGTAGTATCCTGGAGGAGATCTTCTGCAGCTTCGCGGTCTGCGGTAAGCTGAATTGCAAAGTTCATCAGATTGCCCTGAAGATCTATGATTTTGTCGGCGAATGAATTTGAAGTTTTCATGTTGTTTTGTTGTTTGATTGTTTGTGATTGTTGTTGATTGTTATATCCTAATAACACTACAGTTACTTAAAAAGTTCTGAAAATTTGAATTTTTTTAAAAATATTTTTCAAGTTGCAGATAATCAGTGGTATAAGATAGTAAGTTTTTTTGAAATTCTTGTGGATAAGATGATAATTTGCAAACAGAACCACTTTTTTGTATTTTTGTGTATAAGGTAAGAGAGATTTTATAATGAGATTTGACGAAATTCTTACAAACGATGATGTGCTCGATGGTCTTTGGGATATGCATTTCGACGAGTGTACCCCCATACAGGAGCAAACGATACCACCGGTATTAGAAGGAAATGATTTATTGGCATGTGCGCAAACAGGAACTGGTAAAACAGCTGCTTATCTTTTGCCGGTTATTAATATGCTTGCAGATGGGGGTTATCCTAATGATTCTGTGAATTGTGTTGTGATGGCTCCCACGCGTGAACTTGCGCAGCAGATCGATCGTCAGTTGCAAGGATTTGCTTATTTCATGCCTGTAAGTGGAATTGCTATTTATGGCGGTACTGATGGTCACACCTATGAGCAGCAACGCAAGAGTCTTAAAATGGGTGCTGATATTGTGATAGCCACTCCGGGTCGCTTACTATCTCATCTGAGCATGGGATATGTGGATCTCTCAAAAGTTTCCTTTTTTATTCTTGATGAAGCTGACCGGATGCTTGATATGGGCTTCTTTGAGGATATTATGCAGATTTATGCACATCTGCCTAAGAATGCACAGGTCTTGATGTTTTCAGCTACAATGCCTCCTAAAATTCAGCAGATGGCTAATAAGATATTGAAGAATCCTGTAGAAATCAAGATTGCAGTGTCAAAACCGGCTGAAAAGATAGAGCAGTCTGCATATATCTGCTTTGATAATCAGAAGCTTTCAATCCTAAAGAATATATTCAAGGAGAGTCCCCCTCAAAGAGTGGTGATATTTTCTTCCTCAAAACTTAAAGTGAAAGAGTTGGCCCGTGAGCTAAGAAAGTTAAAACTTAATATTGGTGAGATGCACTCTGATCTTGATCAGAATCTTCGCGAGGAGGTGATGCTCGATTTTAAAGCCGGCAGGATTAATGTAGTTGTAGCAACCGATATAATATCGCGCGGAATTGATATAGATGATATCGAGTTAGTTATAAACTATGATGTGCCTCACGATCCTGAAGATTATGTGCATCGAATAGGCAGAACTGCGCGTGCGAATCGCGAGGGGAGAGCGGTCACGTTTGTGAGCAAAGATGATTTTTATAGATTCGCACAAATAGAAAAACTCCTTGAGCAGCCGGTGCCTAAAGCCGATGTGCCCAAGGAATTAGGTGAGGTTCCTGTTTATACAAATTTCGGTAATCAGCGACGCAAATCCGGAAGAACCAAATACAGTAAATTCAAACGTGCTTCTAATAGCAGTAATAATTCACAGAATCTGAAAAATTCCGCTGCAAAGCAGGATGCGAGAAATTATAAGAGAACATCTCATTCAGGAAGAAGAGCAAAATCTAAAGCTTCTCCAATGGATTCTACGAAGTGAAAGTCCAGTCCTTCTAAATATTCCGCCTTGATATCCTCAATATCCGGGCGGTTTTTTTCGCTAAGCATCACTGTGGAGATGCCTGCACGTTTGGCAGCCAAGATTTTCTCTTTTATTCCACCGACAGGCAGAATTTTACCTCTCAATGTGATTTCACCCGTCATGGCGAGTCCTCTACGCACTTTTCTGCCGGTAAGAGTAGATGCGATAGAAGTTACAATTGTGATTCCTGCTGAAGGTCCATCTTTAGGTACCGCTCCTTCGGGCACATGCACATGCATATTGCCAAATTCAAGTTTCTCTGCAGGTATTCCCAATGCTTCATGATTTGCTTTTATATATTGCAAAGCGATAACTGCAGATTCCTTCATGACATCTCCGAGATTACCGGTCAATGTCAATTTATTTTCTTTACCCGGTGCAACTGAGGTTTCGATATAAAGAATTTCTCCACCCACGGCAGTCCAGGCTAAACCGGTAACTACACCGGTTATTTCATTTCCTTCGTATACATCGCTTTGGATTTCCGGTTTTCCGAGATATGCTCCGGCGATATCGCTATCGATTGTTTGTTCAAATTCTTGTTGCGACGCTTTTTTTACAGCAAGCTTGCGCAGAATTTTATTTATTTTCTTTTCAAGATTTCTGACACCGCTTTCACGGGTATAATTATGTATTATATACTGCAATGCATCCTCGCTGAACTGCACTTCTTTCTTATCGAATCCATGAGCTTCCAGACATTTGGGAATCAGATGGTTCTTTGCAATTTCTACTTTCTCCTGCTCTATGTATCCGCTGACTTCAAGCAATTCCATTCTGTCGAGCAGTGGCTGAGAGATAGTAGCTAATGAATTGGCTGTAGCGATAAAAAGAACTTTCGACAGATCGTAATCCTGATCAATATAATTATCGTGAAATTTGCAGTTCTGTTCGGGATCAAGTACTTCAAGGAGTGCTTGCGATGGGTCGCCCTTAAAATCGGCACCGAGTTTATCGATTTCATCGAGTACCATGACGGGATCACTTGTACCGCTTTTGATAAGTGCATTCAGAATGCGTCCCGGCATTGAGCCAAGATATGTGCGACGGTGTCCACGGATTTCAGCCTCATCGTGAAGACCTCCGAGGGCTACCCTTACATATTTTCGTCCGAGTGCTTCGGCTACTGACTTTCCAAGTGAAGTTTTACCTACTCCCGGGGGACCATATAGGCAAAGTATCGGAGCCTTGGTGTCGCACCTCAGTTTCAGGACTGCCATTTGTTCCACTATTCTTTCCTTCACTTTTTCAAGTCCGTAATGATCGCGGTCAAGAATCCTCTTTACATCGGAAAGCTCAAATGAAGAATTATCACAGTGATTCCAAGGCAAGTCAAGATAGGTGTCAAGAAATGAATATTGCACTGAATAATCAGCGGTAGCCGGATTATATCGTTGCAGCTTTTTGAGTTCCTTATCAAAACGTTTGCGAGTTTCTTCATTCCATTGTTTTGAATCGGCTCTTTCTCTGAGCTCTACAAAATCATCTTCTGCTTCCTCTCCTAGCTCCTGACGTATGGCGTGTAATTGATTTCTTAGAATCTCATCGCGTTGCCGCATGCTCATCTCATTGGCAGTTTTTTGCGCGATTTCTCTCTTTATTTTAAGTTCCTGAAAAGCGTTTGTGAACTTTACAGCCAGCTGGTTTAGTTGATCACTAAGTTCCACCGCTTCAAGAAGCATATAGCGTGTATCGGTATCAAGCGGAGAGTTCTGCATCATAAAGTTTATCCACTTTATGCTCTCACGATTCAGACCTTTTGACATCGCCTCAAACTGTTTGCGGTCGTCAGGATTAAGATAATCAGCCAACTCCATATAGAGAGCTGAGACATGAGAAAGCAAATCTTGATTCTCCTTATTATGTATTAACCTGAATGGAGGTGCAATAATGACATCACCGCGCATATAAGGTACACGGCGACTCAGATTTACTGCTATTGCGCGATGCCACATAGTGGCGAGTACTGTAATTGAGCCATCGGGGTTATCTTGCAAATCATTGATACGTCCGATGCTTCCCCGGCTGTACATAATATCCTCCTTGCGAGTGTTAGATGACTCTTCAGGCATCATGTCTCCGGCTAAAAAGAAGAATAGAGGTTCGTTCTTACGCTTGGCCTGACGAGCGGTGGCAATTGAATCCGGATGGGTAATAATGGTGTGCAGTGTCATATAAGGATAAAATACTTCATCCTCAAGTGGCATAAACATTATTTTGTCGACACCAAGTCCATCTTCATCAAAAGCTTTGGGTGTGTTACCGGTTGCAAATATATTGCCACCGTCATAATTCATCAATTCCTCTAAGCTCGGTACGAGTTCTTTCATTTCCTTTTAGTAATTTTGCGGTCACTTTGCTCTCTTAATCTATCTTAATCTATCAGCTGCAGATGCAAAAGTGAGTGCAAAATTACGCAAAAATTTCCGAATATTATGGACCAAAGGCCTTTTCGCTTCAAGAGATTCTCATGTTTTCATCATCGGAGTGCTCTTAAAATAGGGGTAGATGCAGTATTACTGGCGTGTTGGACTGAAGCATCATCGGCAGATACCGCTCTCGATGTAGGCACAGGGTGTGGCGTGATTGCACTTATATTGGCACAACGGTTCCCGAATATTCACATTTGCGGAATTGATTTGCATGCACCGAGTGTCGATGAATCATTAATTAATTTCGAAAATAGTCCGTGGTCAGACAGACTTACTTCCCAATTATCTGATTTTAGTAAGGTCGACGGTAAGTATGACCTGATTATTTCCAATCCTCCTTTTTTTAAATCCGGAGTGTCTGACCCGGATTCTGAAAGACTGATTGCAAGGCATCAAGGAGAATTATCTCCACATTCGCTTATCAAATTCGGAGCAACACATCTTAACCCCAAAGGTAAAATTGCGATGATTTTCCCTGCGGATCAACGCCGGTCTGTAATTGACACAGCAGAAGAATATGAATTCCGTATCAATAGAGAGTGTTATGTGCGAGGTCATTTGCAAGCCCCATATAAAAGATTATTAATTGAGCTGATCAAAGCAGATAGTCAATCCGGAACTCTGACAACTCAGACGTCATATCTTACACTTGAAACTACTCCCGGTACTCCCACGGAAGAATATCGGGAGTTATGCCGTGATTTTTATATAAAGTTCTAAATAATCTTATATGAAGTACTCAATTAGATAAAAATATTGAAAAATTTTATAAAAAACTTGATATTTTGTATTTTTGATAATTAAACCAAGTGCTCTTCTATATTGTCTTTATA
>CAMWLY010000099.1 GCA_947175145.1 uncultured Muribaculaceae bacterium
TTTGCAGGGGAATTTATGCGGGAAGCACTTCATTTTAAGTTGCCGAGAACAAATCCCCGACCTTCAGTGTGTCGCTTGTTTCATCTTCTGAGAATTGGACACCCGGCTCTACACTGGTTTTCCGGGGTGAAGCGCGTACATACGCCGGCATGGCAGTAGCCAATGCCCGCGTGGAGGCCACAGTAAACTCGGTGCCTCTATGGTGGCGATATACACCTTCAGCATCTCCTTATACTCTGGAAACCAACACAGATGCAGATGGCAAATTTGCAATTGAACTGCCGACCTCTGGCCTTTCGGGCACCGATTTTGAGAAGGGAGCTTTCAGGCTGGAGGTCATTGTTACCGATGCCGCAGGTGAAACAGTCAAGTCCGAGCCGTTGAGATTCAGTCTGGGTTCAGGTATGGCAATATCGGCCAATCTTCCCGATCAATATGAATTGAACGATAAGGATCCTGTATGGAATGTCAATGTGACCGATCTTGCCGGGAAATCATTGGTTAAAGAGGTAGAGTATAAAATACGTAACTTAAAAGGTGAAACGGTACAATCAGGCACCTTTAATTCGCCGGTATTCTCTCCTGAACTTGAATCACTGCCCTCCGCAAAATATAATGTTACATTCTACCTACCATCTGATACGACAGTCAGAGCCGTTGAAAACGAAATTCTGATATGGCGAGCAAATGATACTAAAGCGCCCGGTGGTGAAGTGCTTTGGGTCGGAAAAACGGAGCAAATAATACCCGCCGGTGCTAAAAGTCATGAAATCACGATTCTTACCGAAAGTGACAATCGGTGGGTACTGGTTAATGTTGCAGATGACAGCAAGGTTCTGTCATCGCAATGGGTTGAAGTGAAAAATGGTAGGGCAGTAGTGAGGGTGGAGGCCCCTGAATCCAACCATCGATATTTTGTGACGCTCAACACTTGCAATAACCTGAAATATGCAAGTCAGGTTATAACTCTGATTCCTGAACCCCAGAAAGAGGAGTTGAATATTTCAACGGTAACATTCCGCGACCGGATAGCTCCCGGTTCTCCCGAGAAATGGACGTTCCGGCTTGCTACAGCCGGTAAGACTGCGATAACCCCGGTTATTGCCGTAATGACCGATAAGGCTCTCAATGCTCTCTCTCCGTTCAGATGGAATTTTAATCCTCAGAGTTATTTATACTGGAATCGAGGCGCTAATACAAGATGGATTTCCGAACGCGGATTCTCATCTAATTATACATGGCTTCCTGTGGAAAATGTTCCGGGAAATCAATGGCGTTTCAGCAATCCTAATTGGGAAACTTGGGGTTATCAGCTTTGGCCTTCCGAGACAATATATATCAGAGGTACTAATGATATGAAACTCATGCGCAGTGCGGGTGCAATACATTATAACTCTGCGGCTAAAGCTTGCGACACAGTAGTAGAGGAGAGTTGTGTGGAGAATGAGGTGGCTATGTCGACAGCCGATGAAGGCAGCGGTTCGGAATCGCAGGAATCCTCCGAGCCTCAATTGCGACTGACAGAAACACCGATAGCATTCTTTATGCCCGCTCTTAAGACAGATGATAGTGGAAATGTAGAAATTAAATTTGATGCTCCTGATTTTATAGGCACTTGGCAGCTCCAGATTCTCGGATATGATTCGGATATGCATGGCGCGGTCCGGGTTCTTGAGGTGGTTTCGGCCCGTAAGGTCATGGCTAAACTTAATGCTCCCCGATTCCTCAGAACCGGAGATGTGGCAACCGTATCGGCTACTATTTTCAATAATTCATCTGATGATTCATCGATTGAGACGGTAATTTCAGTGCTTGATGCCGAAACCGGTGAGGCTATAATCAGCAAATCCTGTGAAACACGTATTTATGCTCCCGGAACTTCGAGGGTAGAAGCTGTGGATTTTACAGTGCCGGTAAAGTGTAAGGATATAGTGATCAGAGTAACTGCTGAAACCGATGGCTGTCAAGATGGAGAGCAGGCTATTGTGCCGGTGCTTCCCTCATCTACACCTGTGACTGAAGGTAAAGCATTCTGGTTGGCACCGTCTCAGGAGTATGCCGAAATCAAGATTCCCGATTATCCGGCAGATGCTGAAATGGAGTTGCATTTCTGTACTAATCCGATTGAAGAAGCTGTAGCAGCGCTTCCCTCTCTTAAACTAACCGACTCCTCCAATGTTTTGATCTTATCTGATGCGCTGTTTAATCTGGCAGTCGCCGCAGGTATCAATAGGCAGTATCCGGGTTTGATTAAGAATATCAATATCTGTGAGGTTGATTCTCTGCTTGGCGTGAGCGCTTACAGATTGCAGTCCATGCAAAAAAGTGACGGGGGCTGGAGCTGGTGGGAAAATATGCCTACTTCAGAGTATATTACAACTCGGGTTATTTCTACAGCCGTAACCTTGAAACAACTTGGCTATTTGCCGGCGCAGGTAGAGAAGTTGCTTCCGGCAGCTTGCCGCTTCGTGGAAGATGGAATGGTCGCTGACTGGAAGCGCACCAATTACAAGAGCATTCCGGTGCAATCAGTTATCGGATATCTCTATTATAGAGATAATATTGGCGGGGCGAAATCTACATCTGAATTCAACAAGTTGGCCTCCAAGGCTATCGAATCCGCATCTAAAAATTGGAAGAAATATTCCATCTATGATAAAGCCACAACTGCGGTAGTCTTCGGAGAAAGGCATAAAAGGAGCGAAAGCCTGATGATTCTAAAGTCAATAGGAGAATACAGCTCATATTCGAAGGATAAAGGAATGTGGTTTGATCGTGAGCGTGGGATTGCCAACGGCATGGGCCCCGTACTCACAACTCTCCGAGTACTCGATGCATATAATAGCTTGACACCCCAAGCACCCGAAATAGATAAGCTTCGCCAGTGGGTTCTCACCGGAAAGCAGACTTTGGATTGGGGTGGCGGTCAGGCGGCATCGCAGACAGTGGCCGCCTTGCTTAACTGCGGTACCGACTGGACTCCTGCAGTTGCTATTCCTATGTTTGAAATAGATAATAAGCAACTCCCGGCAGGTTTGTCGAATATGAGCAATGGTAATATTTCTATTAGCCTGAATCCGGCAGAATGCTCGGGGAAAACATTGAAGATTACCCGGCAGGGTGATAACCCGGCATGGGGCGGCCTCACAGCGAAGTGGATATCCCCGATTCTCGATGTCAAGGCAGCATCGCAGCCTGTGATATCAGTCAAGAAGGAAGTTTATCTCATCGAAAATGCCGATGGGCGTCAGGTGGCATCGAAAGTGGCCTTGAAGCAGGGAGATAAAGTCAGGGTTACATTGACCATTACTACCGACAGAGATATGAGTTATGTATCGCTTGCCGACTCAAGGTCTGCTTGTCTGGCTCCCGATGACCAATTGTCAGGATATAGATGTGACAGCGGACTCTGTGTGTATAGAGAAGTTCACGATGAAGCTACTATATATTCGATACCCTTCCTTCCCAAGGGTGTCAATACATTGACTTATGACTGCCATATAGATCGCGCCGGAGAGTACAGTCTCGGTATTGCGACAGCCGAATCTCTGATGTATCCGGCGATTGTGGCACACTCAGGCGGTAATAAACTTGAGATTAAACCGTAGTTACGAGACCCTCACGATTTAAAACCGTATTGGGAAATATCTCTGCGGCTTCTTTAAGAAATGCAGAATCATCGCGGTATCGCGATGAATAATGACCTGTCAAGAGGCGAGCGGCACCTGCATCGCGGGCCACGCTCGCCGCTTGTTTTGCAGTGCTGTGAAATCTGGCTTTTGCCTCTTTTGCGTGTTCCTCAAGATATGTAGTCTCATGCATGAGTAAATCAACCGGCCCTATGCGTGATGCAAGCTCAGGCATATAAATGGTGTCACTTATATGAGCATAACTCAAGCTCCGGTCAGCTTCGGAGGTAAGTATATGATTCGGAATAATCCGGCCGTCGGGAGCGATATAATCTTCTCCGGCCCGCAGACGGTTGATATAGCTGAAGGGAACCTTATGGAAGTCTATCATATCGCGAATTATATGACGAGGCTTCGGTTTCTCCTCAAATATATAGCCCACGGTCGGCACCCGATGATGCAGTTTTACTGTGCGCACACTGAGCGACTTGGTTTCCAGAATCAACGCGTCTTCAGGCTTGATAATATTGAAATCGAGCTGATAACTGCGTTCCCGAGCAAAAAAATCAAGAATCTTCGTGAGGATATCAGCACCCTCTTCAAATGTGTGTACTGTAATAGAGCCTCCCTCATTGCCCAGTGCCATGGTCGAAAGCATTCCCGGAAGTCCGAGCACATGGTCGCCATGCAGATGAGTCAGAAAGATGTGATTTAACCGATTGAATTTAAGTCGTTGTTTCATAAAAGCCTGCTGTGCACCCTCCCCGCAATCGATCATCATAAGATTACCACGGTGATTCAATACCGTGCAAGATGGCTGATGACGCGGTGTTGGCTTTGCAGAACCGCACCCTAAGGTGTGAATATTGAAATCTGACATACTTGCAAAATTACAAAATGTTGCAATATTGAAAGCTTCTATCTCCGGCAAAGTGTCGGATTTGATTATTCAAATTAAAGAAATTATATTTGCAACTCATCTTAAAAACTGATGATAGCAGTGTCGATGCATTATAAAATCAAAATGCTCAAAACTGAAGAATAACAAAACTCTATAAAATGAAAAAAATCTTACTTTCATCTCTGCTGATAGCCGGTTTAGCCGTAACATCTTGCACTAAAGATGAACATTCCACCACGGTTTCAGTTCCTATGACCGCTTTCACTCACTTTTCAGCCCTTGATGGTTCAGGTCTGAATTATGTAGGTGGTGTGTCATTGAAATTCAATATCAAGAATCCCGACAACACCATGAAAATCAGTGGAAGCAACATGACTACTCCCGATTTGGGTGTTCTCTCGTTCGCTACTCCGGAAAGTCGTATCATTGTGGCCAATGTAAATATGGAAGGCTCGCCTCGTCAGGTCATTGGCTTCAGTGATCTGAATGGAGAGTCCGGTCAGGTGTCTAATCTGTCAGGTTTGCTGACACAGGCTGCATACGCCCCCGGTGATGTAGCAATTCAGGGTTATCCCCGTTTGGTGCCAAGTACACTCGCGGCGTATTATCCCTGCATGAGCTTCAATATTTCGAACCTATGGCATGTAAATACTTTCTGGCCCGATATGACATATAGCGGAATGACTAATCTCGTATCACCGCAGGGCACCATGCAAAGCTACGATAACTTCCGCTATCGCACATATATGAAAGTAAATGAATTCGGAATGCTTACAGGCAAAACTGATATTATCATCTACAATGCCGTGTTTGCACCCGGAATGCCCGCGCAGACAGTAGTGCTTCAGGATCTTACAGTTGAGTCAAACGCTCAGGGCCTGCACATCTCCGGCACTGACATAACACCCGGATTTGTGACTGTGGCCGATGGCGCAAAAGAGGGCACTATCACACCCGCACCTCAGTTCCCGTTTAATAGTTTCGATATGCAGATTTCAGCAGATGCAAAAGGATATGGCCTTGTGGAAACAACTGTGAATTACCGTCTGCTTCATGCTTACCATGCCAGCTTCACAGGTTCATGTATCGCAAAGTGATATCTATAAACAAAAGATAAAATTCAAGGTACCATATCAGAGTGCCAATCAAATTGTAATCAAATCGTATGGCGGTGACACTTAGATAAGTGTCACCGCCTTTCATTTTTATATGAAATGAAAATTCAGAAATCCAGATGTTTTTAATGGTTTAATTGTGAAATTATGTTAATAAATTAAGAAAAT
>CAMWLY010000100.1 GCA_947175145.1 uncultured Muribaculaceae bacterium
AAGGGGAAACCTCTGGATTACTCCTTAATTCCCATTATGATAGAGGGGAAAGATCTTGACTTGCTTACAGAGGTCGCATCTTTATGGCAAAGCAATATTTACCAACTTGATTCAGAATCTAGAAGAAAACTCCATCTTGCTTCGGTAATAGCATGCAATCTTACCAATCGACTTTGGGCACTATGCGAAGATTACCTTGAGAAAATTCCGAATCCGAATATCAACATGGCTATCCTTCAACCTCTGCTATCAGAAACTGTTGCTAAGATTGCGACTTTATCACCGCGTCTCGCCCAAACCGGTCCTGCCGCGAGAGGAGACTTAGGCACTATTGACAAGCACCGTGTCATGCTTGGGAATCAACCTGAACTTCTTGCAATTTACAACATGCTTACCGATTCGATACTCGCTGAAAAAAACATTAATACCAACAACCGTGAGCGGAATTAATTACAATCTTAAACTGATAAAAGGAATTGCTCTCGATGTAGATGGGGTATTATCTCCATCTACAATTCCGGTAGATGATAATGGAAATCCTATGCGGATGGCCAATGTAAAAGATGGATATGCACTGCAATTGGCCGTAAAATATGGATATAAAATAGCAATTATTACAGGTGGCAAGGTGGAATCGGTAAGATTACGCTATAACTCACTCGGAATTAAAGACGTGTTTCTGGGGTGTAATCACAAAATTGGTGTTTTCGAAAATTGGCTCAACGAAAACCGACTGAGTCCTCCGGAAGTAGCCTATTATGGTGATGATATTCCGGACTTGAAATGCATGAGACTTGCCGGATTAGCATGTGCGCCCTACGATGCTTGCCATGAAGCGAGAGCTACCGCTCAGTATATATCAAGATTTAACGGGGGATATGGTTGTGTGCGCGATTTACTTGAACAAATTTTGCGAGCCAACAACCAATGGCTCGCTGATGAAACAGCATATGGCTGGTAAACAACAATTACATAAATTAGAAGTTATGCTCCACAATCTTAAAGATTATAAGATAATTCTGGCAAGCAAATCTCCGAGACGTCAGGAACTCTTGTCACAACTCGGATTGCAATTCGAAACCTTTACTATTTCGGGAATTGATGAAACATATCCTCCGGGGTTATCTGCGGAGGAAGTGCCATGCTATCTTGCCGAACTTAAAGGCAATGCATATCTTAAGGAATTAACAGGTAATTCCTTGATAATAACTGCTGACACACTTGTGATACTTGATAATGAAATTCTCGGGAAACCAAAAGACAGGGCAAGTGCTATAGGCATGCTTCAAAAATTATCAGGTAAAACACACCAAGTCATAACAGGCGTGTGCATATCCTCCCGTAGCAAACGTATTAGTTTTTACACTGAAACTAAAGTGAGATTCGCCCAAATCTCAGAAGAGGATATAGAGTTTTATGTAGATAATTTCCACCCATACGATAAAGCAGGCGCTTACGGAATACAAGAGTGGATCGGATGTGTTGCAGTAGAGGGTATAGAAGGTAGTTTCTATAATGTGATGGGGCTACCTGTGCATCAATTATATAAAGAACTCACCTCATTCTAAAAGAAGTATGAAAAATCCACGGATTACTGTTATTATAACTTCATACAATCCCGGTGATTATCTTAATGAAGCTATTGAGTCTATTGTCAATCAGTCAATTTTTCAATGGATAGAACTGATTGTCGTAAATGATGGCTCCGAAGACAGATTCACCGATACGTTTGAGAAATTAAGGGAGAAGTACAATGATTGTGACCGGATCTCAATCCTGAATAAAGCACATGGCGGTCTCGGTGCTGCAAGAAATTTCGGTATCGATAATGCCAAAGGTGAATATCTGATGTTTTGTGATGATGATGACATATATCATAGCCGGGCCGCAGAAACATTGTTAACGATGCTGGAATCGGCAAATGCCGATATGGCAACAGGCGCTCTAACTACATCTCTTGAGAAATTAAATGCAGATGGTAATGTATCAGTTATAAGCGGTAGAGAAGCGACCATCTCATCACTTCATAAAACATCTTCTATTCACAATAGCTCCTCATCAGTACTTTTCTGCAAAGAATTGTTCAATTTCCAGAGATACCCGGAGGGTATTTTATATGAAGATTTAGCATGCAACCCTCGCGTGATGTTAAGGAGCAATAATGTAGCGGTCACTGATGCTCCATTATATTTTTATCGCCAACGAAAGGGAAGCATCATACATTCATTTAAACCCGAAAGGGTATCGGTACTTGACATTACAGCTGAGCTGGTTAAAGATTTTTCTTCAGACTCAGAACTTAAGCAAGCCGCCATAGACCGTCATTTCGGAGCTGCTTGCAATATTCTCACGCTGACGTATAAGGCGAAAACAACGGGAGTGTTTACAGCAAAAGAGCTGCAAACACTCCGTAGACGTTGTAGGATGATTATCCGAGAGCACCGCAAATTAGTGCTTGGCAGATCAGATTCGCGACCACTGAATCGATTGGGTGCTCTACTCTCCTATCTCTTTATATAGCCCTTAGAATTTGTAACCTACAGATAAGGCGACAGTATTCTTGTCGAAATCAAGTTTTGCACTGGGTGACAGATGCGGATTCTCGATATCCGGGCTAAACGGCAGGTATTCCGATGACTGATGTTTATATATGTATGCCAAGTCAGCATAGAATCCACGGTAACGGTAACCGACACCGCAAGTTATATAACTTGTTTCATTATCAAGTGTATAGCTTGACATGAGGCCTGTGCCCGGCACATCTACCCTTTTTGCCTTAGCCTGACTTGATACAGGACTTGATGAATAGGAGTAACCTGCACGCACACTAAACCCGGCTCCGACTCTAACCTCTGCACCTATTCTGATGGTATTAGTATTGCGTGTAACTTTTCTCATTACTGAGTTTACATAAGAGTAGTGGTCATTATATGAAGCCCTTGGACTTCCCTGCATGGCATTGCTTTTGCGCTTGCTATAATAGCCCCAACCCCAATCACCCCAGGGGTAATCCCAATCATACCAGGGATCGTAATAATAATCATCGTTATACGACTCACCATATTTCATGGTCCGATAGCTTGACCATTCATAATCGGCAGATATTATCACACGGTTGGCGATTACACCTGCTGCGCTCGCAGTAAGACGCCAGGGTGTGCGGAACGAATATGTGTTTCCGGCCGGATAATTATCATCGGGATATACCACATTTGCTCCCTTAAGTTTTTCTTGCTCAGTAATAAATGGATAATCAAACCATAAATAGTTATCACTATAAGTTTCCGACAGATTATAGTATGTAGGTGTCTGGAAAGAGAATCCGAGTCGCAATTCCTGAATAGGCTTCACTATTACGCCCATTTTGAAATTAAATCCGGTTCCACTGGCCCGATACAGATCATGAAAATCAAAATCTGAATTCATTTTCTCGACTCTCTTTATATCGGGGTTATATACGTAAGCATTATTCAGAGATTCACCATAAGTAGAAGACATACGATAATCGAGAGATGTTATATCGAAATCGATACCTAAGAACACTACATTGCTAATATTGGTACCGAGTGCAATATTATAGGAATCTAAAGTTCCCTTCTCGCTTACATCAAACAGACCTACACCCGAGGTGCCTTGGCCGAACTGTCCGTACCAATGAGTCTGATTGCCTATAACATCAGGATTTGCGAGGTAACCATCATATCCGAGGATTGCTAACCATGGGACTGTGGCCCCATTGCTCGGATTATAGCGGTCAGAACTTGTCACATCTTCCTCTGTCAGGCCATAGGAATTTGCTATTCCTGCCACATAGTTTGAGAATGAAGTACCCAGATTAGGGATAACTCCTTTGTACCTGCGATGAAAGTCAGCTGCTTTATTATAAGTGAATCCGATATTAAGATTGGGGAGGACCTGACTTGGCAATTTTAAAGTGTATACTCCACCGATATTTTTCAAATTGAATCGGGTGTTGCCAACTTGATGATCCTGACCGCCTGCCTTAGCGGAAGATGAGAAATGATCTATACCAACTGATATACCAACCTCACTGGTGCGATACACGCCTATACCTGCCGGATTCTGACTTAGTGAGGAGAGGTCGCCGCCAAGTGCACCAAAAGCACCGGCCATAGACATGAATCGGGCTGTGCCGTTCAGGTCGTTTTGTGTTACAGCTAACGCAGAGCCTACGCTCTGCGCATTTGCTGTAATAGAACCTGCGGTCACAGCCGATACTATAAAAATCAATGATTTATTCATATCATAGAGAATATCATTAGTTATCTTCTGCTTGATCTTCCGGCAGAACCACTACGTCCGGAACCTGATGAACTTCTGCCACTTGAAGACGAACTGCGGCTTGAACCGGTAGAAGAACGATAGCTTGAACTGCTTCTTGATGAATTTGACGAACTTGAGCTGTTATAGCTCGAACGATTGCTCGATGTTCCGGAAGTCGAATAACTTGACTTGCTTGATTGGCTGTGGGAATTAGTTAATGATCCTACCTCACCATTGGAGTGCCAGCTTGATCCCGTTGATATCTGACTGCCGGAGGCAGAACTGCTCGTGCGACTGCTTGAATTGGTGTAAGAATACCTACCCGAGTTCGTAGTTTTATTCTTACCGGAGCTACCTGTACCGGTTCCATTAACCTTATTGACTATATTGCCAACAGATGTACTCGCAGATGATGAGTATCGTCCTGTGCGACCTGCATTCTCTCCTCTTGAACCGGAAGTAGAATGACCGGGACGAGCGGCAGAGCCAACATTACCTGCACTATGTGTATAACCGGGTCGAGTGTTTGAGATATAACCGGCATTACCGCTATGTCCATGACCGCTGATTGCCCCGGGACGAGTATGATGTGCCCAGCCTGAATTAGGATAGATCGGCCTTGTAGCACCGGGACGATGTATGTATGCCGGACGATATACCGGACGATAGGGAGGATAATAGGGATTATAAGCCCAATATGGAGGCACAGAGGGATAATACCAACCATAGCTGAACGGGCCATTGGGATATGGAAGTCCCCAATTCCAAGCCCATGAGGGTCCCCAGTTCCAACCGATGCTTACCGGCCCCCAGCTATAAAGCCATGACCATGAAGGTCTCCTATACCAATTATAATAATACGGATCCCAACCGAATCCACCGGCATATATTGAGCTGAATTGCGGATAACCATTGTTAATCTCAATGTTTATATTGCCGTATGAGTTCTCAAGTATATCACCCAACACACTGGAATTGTCGACTACAATAGTCGGATTATAGTACTTCTGAATCTGCTGGGTATACACAAAGTCCTCACCATTCTCAACTCTCTGTCCGATTGTATCTACCGGTGTTTCATAATAGAAACCTCGGCGATTGTATTCATCTACGTCAATCGATGAAAAATCTTCGATATATGAAGAGTCGTTCTTCTTCTGACTTGATGATTTATATGATGAATCTTTTGATTTTTTATTGGGATTGTAATATATATCATCATACTCGTCTTGTGCAAATCCTCCTGCAGCAAACATGGAGACAAGCGCAAAAACGGCGATCAACTTGTGGTGGTAAAATTTACTGTTCATAGCGATTCCGTTTAATGATTAACACCTATTTATACTTTTCTATTATAAAGGCAATATAGA
>CAMWLY010000101.1 GCA_947175145.1 uncultured Muribaculaceae bacterium
ATAATAAGTAACGATTATCTAATTGATTAGTTGCACTTTAAATTGTATACTAATAAATGTTAAACGGGAAAAATTCGATTCTGCAAACTGATGCAAATTGAAATTCTATAAATCAAATATCTAAGGTGCGTCAAATGTATTCTTACATCTATTTTGCAAACAGCACCACCTTCAAATGCAAATATGTTAATTGCATCTACCGAATTTTATTTCGCAAATATTTATTTGCAAATTGACATAGAGCTACGAAACACGCTAGAACCGGATGTCCCAATTTGACCAATTTCTGAAATTCGTACGGATCCGGATATTCGAGATGATTGCGAAGTCAACAGGACACCACTATTGACATTTTCATAAAATCTGACTGAAATTTGTTACCAAATACAAAAACGATTCCCAACTGCACTATTTGTCGTTGAGAATCGTAAATTTTACGGGTATTTATATTGGTTTGGATTTGCAATCAAACATCAGAGTGTTAAATACCACATAAATCTACCCTCTCGCCATGTAATTCTGTTACTTATTTGCAATTTTAAACTTTGCAATAGCAAATGCAAATAGAAATTTTCAGATGAAATTCTCAAATTATTACTGCTTTTTTACGAAAGTATTGGTACCAGAATGCAAATAAGGTAATTGTGAATCCCTCATCAATCTAACAGTAGTGAGGCTGCTGCATTAACTGATGGTATACCGAAAGCTTCTGTGATAAGATTGTCGGTATCACGCCGGCGGAACAGGATCTCCCCTACATCTCTGCGCGACATAAGGTATGCGCTTTGCGATGCACTCAGCTCAGATGTTTTGATTTGCTTGATTCTAATGTTGGGACCTTTCACAAAAATTTCCTCCACATTATTCTTATCAGCCGTTTTCACGAGAATCGAATAATTTAAATCGCGCCGGGCCTCGGCTTGAAATTTTAGAATCTCAACGAGATTTAAAATTCGGGCCATTCCATAGACTTTCGAATGGGCGGCCAGTGAATATACTCTTTCGGTCACCGAAATTTCCGGTACCTGGCTGTTGGGTTTCATTTCTGAGCCATAAGTGCGAGACCATAGAGCCTTTCTGTCCATCTCTATCGATGGCACAAAATGACTGATACCTCTCTCGGGGTGTGCACGCTTGATGCTGCCGAGTACCTTATATTTAGCTGCTTGATCAGTGGCATACAGCTTGACAACGTTTGCCTGAGTGTTATCAAAGGTTACAAAAGCTACTGCCACAACTTCACCTGATTGTGTACAGGTGTAATGTATTTCACCTCCTGACAGCATATTTTCATCTATCAAAACCTCAATATCGCGCGGAGAATGAATGATCTGAAGGTCTTCCTGCACCGACTCGATGTTAATCATCAGATTGATTATACCCTCTCTGCGCTCGGCATAAGCAGGCATATCAGACTTCAGTATTCCTGTACCCAAAGTCTCGTAATGACGCCGTTTGAGCTCGGCAACTTTCTCTTTTTGATCGGCAAGTAGCGATTCGAAATCAAGATTAAAGTCGTGTAAAGATGTATAATTATCCACAACACGATAGAATGCCGACACATAGTCACGGTCTGCATAATACTTGCGCAAACCTCGGTCTGCGGGAATCAGAAAGGTAAATGCAAATCCTCTTTGGGCAGCCTTCTCATTGATTTCATTGAGCAGAGCAGTCATGATGCCTTGCGAGCGGTATCGCTGGTCTGTGGCCAAGCCACAAAGATATAGCCCACGAATTTGCCGCTCGGCATTACCAAAATTATATGGCACTCCTATGAGTCCGGCCACAAGTTCATCGCCATTAAACCGATATGCACAGAGTTCAGGATCGAAATAAGTATCGAAAACCATTGATATATATTTTTCATCATCGTGGAATGTTCGCTTCCACAATTTTGACATCTCTGTTTTTAGGTGCTGTTCGGTCATTTTGATTTACTTTTAATTTAAATCAAAGTTATGCAATTTAGAAGAAAAATCAAAAATTAACCTATCGAAAACCCTACATCGAGAACCCTATTAAGCTAATGAGCATTCCTAATAACTGGGCTATTATAATATACCCTCTTTGGGTTTTATACCGGGCTAACCACTCATTATAGCGATTAGGTACATCTATGACACTCCTGCGAATCCCCCATTGTTTTATCCCGAATATCAGAAGAACGAGGGTAGCACCTAATGCAATTACTATTCCTATGATTATCAATATCTCACTCATATTATATCAACATGGGAATCCTCTTAAAGTTTAAGACATCTCGGTCGTAACCTTGATACCATGTAGGAAAACATTGTAAGGCATATTGGAAATATCCCCTTCGCAGATAGTATGTGTGATTCAATCCACAAAAATCAACATGCCATATACGCCTATTTAACAGGCGGGAGGCATATCCTTACGAAAGGGGTGTGTGAAGAAATTCGCTCGTTCCAATTGTATCGAGTTTGACTGGAAATCCTGCTATTACGACCATATAATTCGGTATCAACGCGCATTTAACGATATTATGAATTATATTGATACCAATATTGAGAATTGATATGGGTTTATTTTACCAATTCTATGGCCTGCTTGCCTGATATGCGGTCAATGCTCATTTCAAGAGCCACACAATTGCGAGCCCCCTTGGCAATCTCATTTGCCAAACTGTCACGATCATGAGGATTACACCTGCGCCCTAATATTTCAAGTATGCCCAGCTTTTCCTCTTCATCTTCCACCACTCTGATTTTACCAAAAGCAATCACACTTTTAAAATATGTGGTATATTTCTCGGGGTGTATTTCATCTTTACTGATTATAGTGAAACTCACATTCGAATTTTCCTTAATCAATTCCAACTTATGACCATTTACCGCTGAATGAAAATATAATTTCCCTGAATAATATACATGACTGAGCGGTACTCCGTATGGCTGCATATCCGCACCGCAAAGTGATAATACCCCCGATGTAGCACTGTGAAGAATCGCGGTGCACTCATCGGCCGATAATTGCTGCCTGAATCGGCGCATAGCTTTTTCCATCAGTTCACGAGTTTAAGCCCTATCACCGATATAATCAGCGTGGAAATGAAAAAAATACGCCAGAAAGTAGTCGGTTCATTGAAGAATATTATACCCACAATTACGGTGCCTACCGCTCCAATGCCTGTCCATATAGGATATGCAGTACCGATGGGTATGGTCTGCACACTCTTCGACAATAATATCATACTCATCGAGAGACAAGCTAAAAATCCTAATCCCCACAGATACCAGGGCATCCCGGACAATCCTTTCATCTTGCCGAGACAGAAAGCGAACCCTGTTTCAAAAAAACCGGCAATAATGAGAAATAACCAATTCATATACAAAAATAACCAGTTGAGGGCTGCAGAACAACCCGGCGACTCCTTCTATGGCCATACCGATATGTAAAATTAAGAATAATACTTTACTACCCTCCTATCTTACTTGATAAACCCGATTTTTTTACAAGTAGTTCATGGCGGATTCCATGATGCTGCTCAACGGGACCCGAGAAAATATTGTGTTTTAAAAATATGTTGTACAACATTTTTTCGAGTAATTCGTTATAAGAAATGGAGGGGATAAAAAATCCCTCTGTGAGTGAAACACACACGCGTGAATCGCCTCTCCATCACGCAGTAATACAGCAGCTTGGCTGAGTTGCAACATAACTGCGTCAGATTCACCCTCTGCAGTCTCGCACACATAATATGGTGCGATGGCCCGAAATTCAAGGATTCGAATCTTTGATTTTATCTGCATTGGCTGCGTGTGAAAATGTAATATTATGAAAATTATTTCAGCTATCACAATTGCCTACATGGGTCTCGCAAGTTTATTTGGAGACCGGCCCACAGTGGCCACATCAACCGAGAGTTCCCGGTTAGGAACTGAAACCGAGATTGAAACGCAGGCCGAGAGGGTTAATGATTTCGAGAAGGCGGTTGAATTAATCAAGAAGTATGAGACATTGCACCAAGCGCGACACTGGCCGCTGATCGGATATGGCCATAAGGTGCTTCCGGGAGAAAAGTATACGCGTGGCAAGGTGCTGAGTGAGGCGGAAGCAGATAAATTGCTCCGCCGCGACCTGCTTAAGAATTGTGCGGTGTTCCGCCAGTTCGGAGCTGATTCACTGCTACTCGGTGTGCTCGCCTATAATATAGGTAGTGGCGCCACACTGCGCAGCGCTGTGGTGCAGAAGCTCAAAGCCGGCAACCGTAATATCAAGGAGAGCTATCTGGCTCACTCCAAATATCGCGGCAAAACTCATAAGCAGATTCTGAATCGCCGTATCGAGGAATTTGACGCACTTTTTGTCAATGAGATACCATCAATCGGCAAAAGCGGTCACAAATCTTCAGGCAACCCGGAATTACCCGCGATACCTGCACAGCGCACCTCTACCGGGCGCACAGAAACACTTGCCGCCAATCATCTGCCCAAAGGTGGCAAACCTACACTTCACACAGTAAATTCAATATTGGCATGTACATTAAAATCACGACACTCCTTCTGGCTCTGACATCCGGGGGGCTTCTGACTTCCTGCCATAAGTCTGAGGCATCAGACAATAGTGCGGTGAGCAGCATAGAGGCCAGCGATTCGCTGCCCACAGGAGTGAAGCGTCTGGTTAGAACAATTGCCGACAATGACAGCGATGGTTTCGCCAAGCTCGTGAGCTACCCGCTGCAGCGACCATATCCTCTCCATGATATAGAAAATGAAGATCAGATGAGGCATTATTACCATAAATTGGTCGATGACTCTCTGCGAAACACGGTAACAAAATCGGGGCCTGCTCACTGGTCGGAGTTCGGCTGGAGAGGCTGGAGCCTCGATGATGGCACATACGTGTGGGTAGATGACAATGTCTACGCAGTGAATTATGTGTCGCGCCACGAACAGCGCATGCTTGATTCGCTCCGCTCGGCCGAAGTGCGCTCGCTACCGGAATCAATCAGAAACGGTTGGCAACCGGTACTCTGCCTGCGCAGTTCTTCCGATGGCACAGTCTACCGCATAGACAGCCGCACAGCGAAAACCGATGATAACAGCAATCATTACAGGTTGGCTGTTTATAACGGAGGCACAGGATTAGACCGCGTTCCGGGCAAACTGCTTGATGGTTCAATGCAATCGGAAGGCACGATAGGCAATATAATTTATGAGTTTCATGACGCTGCCGGCACAAGCCTTTATATCGAACCGGATTCTCCCGATGGAGGCAGCAGGCTTTACAACTCTCAGGACTCTGTGGTTATGCTGCAGCGAGCATACTGGCATCAGCTTGCGACTCCGGCAAACCAAGCCGCAGCACACAAATAAACCGGTAAGATCCCACACATAATATATGACACTATAAATTACGCAATTTTACGAAAAATTGCGTAATTTTGCGTTTTGGGAATATGTCGGCTATTTCTGACCAATCAGTGCTCTGCCACAGAGCCATCGAACCGGTCAAATCCGACGCCATTCATAAAAAAATAAAATGAAAACCAACGTAGCAGTCTTTTTTGGAGGTCGCTCTGTGGAGCATGAAATCTCTGTGATATCGGCAAATCAGGCCATCAATGCATTTGACACTGATAAATACAATATAATACCT
>CAMWLY010000102.1 GCA_947175145.1 uncultured Muribaculaceae bacterium
GAAGCGCTGAGTAGCGGTGATGGTGTCGGCAGAAAGTTTCTCACCTTTCTTTACAGGGGGCAGCAGTTGTCCGTCGGCAGCGAGTGTTTCATCTTCGCTTTCAGCTGTAACGCCATAAACTTTCATAAAACCTTCGAAAACCATAGTTTCTCCGGTGGCTCTGAAAATCTCATCGGATTTGGAGAGTGCTATGTCGATATTGGTTCTTTCCAAGCGTGCATCGGCCATCTGCGAGGCCACGGCGCGTTTCCATATCAGGGCATAAAGACGCTGCTCCTGGGGAGTGCCTGAAATCGAGGGCTTGTCCACATAGGTCGGCCGTATGGCTTCATGCGCTTCCTGTGCGCCTTTGCTCTGCGTGTGATAATGGTGCATGTTCAGATACTCGCTTCCGAAATCGCGTGTCACAGTCTTGGCGATATCGCGCAGAGCGAGTTCGGAGAGATTGGTAGAGTCGGTACGCATATAGGTTATGTGTCCCTCTTCATATAGCTTTTGGGCCACGCGCATGGTAGTATTGACCGAGAAGCCGAGTCTTCTGCCTGCTTCCTGCTGCAGTGTGGAGGTGGTGAAGGGGGGTGCAGGCTTGCGCACGGTGGGCTTTTTGACTATGTCGGCTATGCTGAAGTCGGAGTGAGCAGCTTTCTCCAGGAAATCGCGGGCAGCCTGTTCACCCTTGATGCGTGTGGGTGACTCACCTTTGAGCTGTGCTCCGCCTGATGTGCGGAAAACTCCGTTGAGACGATAGTAAGTCTCGGCGCAAAATGCCTCAACCTCTTTCTCGCGCTCGCATACCAGTCTTAACGCCACGCTCTGCACTCGACCGGCTGAAAGGGAGGGCTTGATTTTTTTCCAAAGCACAGGGCTTAATTCAAAACCTACTATTCGGTCAAGCACACGGCGAGCCTGCTGGGCGTTGACACGATCTATATCAATCTTGCGAGGATTTGAGATGGCATGCAATATGGCCGGCTTGGTGATTTCATGAAAGACTATGCGGTGAGTGTTGTCGGGCTTTAAGCCGAGCACTTCATATAAATGCCATGCGATAGCCTCTCCTTCGCGGTCTTCATCACTTGCAAGCCACACGGTGTCGGCCTCCTTGGCGGCACTCTTGAGTTTGCGAACCAGGTCCTTTTTGTCGGCCGGTATTTCATAAACCGGCGTGAAGTCACCCTCTATATCCACGCTCATGCCTTTCTTCTTTAAATCGCGGATATGACCCATGCTCGACATTACCTTAAAATCAGGGCCGAGAAATTTCTCAATTGTCTTCGCCTTGGCGGGAGACTCGACTATAACCAGGTTCTTCATATATTTATAACAACAAGTTCGCAAAATTAATAAAAAATGCGAATAAAAAATTTTGATACACAGCTACCGGCAAAAATTGAACTAAACTTTTTAGTAGTATAAGCGACCTGCAAGCGATAGTGATGTGGGTGAATTATTTCATTCATACACATTATAGATTGATTTTGAGCGAAAAATAGAAATCAATGGAGAGTTAATAAAAGACAAGGAGCGATGCCTGACAGACAACGCTCCTTAATGAGAATAAGATGATAACTATGTTATTCTACTGAGATATCTGTTGGAGGAACACCCTTGATTTTATAAAAAGCGACGATTGAGCAGAACTCAGCCTCATCGGTGCAATAAGTGGCATCACGCCCACCGAGGAAAGCTTCTACATCTGCGTTAGACTCCAACAAAGAATGAAGACGCGATGAATCGGATAACAGAGGGGAATCCATATATTCCCCGTCTGCATAGACGGAGACATCACCGTTTCTCAATCTCAATTCTACCCTGTCGCCCGGAGTCAGCTCTGAAAATATTCGCACCTTCCTCGCCCCTGAGACAAAGATATTGAATATCTCTGCTGTGCAGTCGGCATGAGAAACGACAACTTTACGAACCCTATCCAAATAAGGACTGGGAGAAGAATCTGGGGTCTGTTTCACGATTTTTCTTGACGGCTTGATTAATGACATGAAACCGGCAACTACTAAAGAAAAGAGCGTGGCACCGGGGCTGTATGAACGGAACATAATGAATTATCTATTTGTGTAAGTTAGTCTTTTTCTTTCAGAATCCACCTTCGGACATCCTGCGTTTTCTTCATAGCTTAGCTGCACGGCAAGAAGATGAAAGTGCCTGTGTTGTCATCTCAACCTCAAATTTATTGCAAAAAGCATCAGTTAGATAAGAAATCAGTAACTTTACTTCCGGTAAGCGTGATATAAATTTAAAGTTTTCCACATCTAATTTGCTAAATATCATTGATATTGCCAACGGGAAAGAAGCTTTTTCAAACTTTATTCAGATATATCTTATGCCGAATTTGCGTTATAGAGATGAATAGTTGCGTGTGAATGAATTGACTTAGTAGCATACTAAGCAAATATCACGCTCTTACAATACTAAGGGGTTGTATCAGAAAGATGCTTTATCACGCATTGGTAAGGATCTAATTTGATTTGATTATTCAAATCAAAGAAACTACCTTTGTATCGTATCCGGCAAAGACTCTTGAAGAGTTAATGCGGGTCGCATTGTTAGAGGGTAGCTTATTTATTTGATTCCTGAAAGTGCCAAGATATAAGTGATGGGATAAAGTAACCGGAATCCTGCCATACGGGTAATACAGTCTCCAAACAATTATGACTATGAAGAAAGCATTAATGATAATACTGGCGGTAATGGCAATTGTGGCCGTTGGCGCTGAAGCTAAGAAAAAACAGGCTGAGATCAAATTCGACAAAACCGCCTATAACTTCGGCACAATAGCCGAACGCGGCGGCAAGGTGTCGCACACATTTGAATTTACTAATACCGGCGATGCCAATCTTGTGATTGTAGATGCCACTGCGGATTGTGGCTGCACAGTGCCTGAGTATCCGGCGCAGCCGATAGCCCCCGGCAAAAAAGGTAAAATTAAGGTTACATTTGACCCGATTTATCGTCCGGGAAGCTTCACCAAGGTTGTGACTGTGAGAAGTAATGCCAAGCAGAAGAAAGCCCGCGTAAAAATTACCGGCACAGTGAATCCCGACAAATGAGTAAGCTCGCGAAAATATCACTGCTGATATTAGCTCTGCTATGCATTGAGGCGCCTCGGAGCAATGCCGCATTGCGTTGGCTCGAGACTGATTGCGATTTCGGCCTTTGGCACGAGGAGGCCGGCCCGCGAACCATGCAGGCTCGGTTTATAAATACCGGACCCGATGATGTGGTGATATTTAATGTCAAGGCTTCATGTGGTTGCACTTCAGCTAAATGGAGCGATGATCCGATTGCTCCCGGCGATACAGCCGTGATTCTCATAACATACGATCCATACATGCGTCCGGGCAGATTCGAGAAGAGTGTGACAGTCCATACCCACGATGGCACACGGCAGCGCATCACTATTCATGGCAATGTGCTCGGCACTCCGGAGTCGCTGGCAAGTCTTTATCCGGTAGAAGCCGGGCGTATGCGGCTTTCAGATTCGGTGCTTGACCTGGGCGAAGTAGAAGAGGGGCGAGTGCCCAACGGATTTCTTAACGCCTACATATTGGGGCCGGATAGTGTGAAGCCAATCGTGAATACTCCGAACTCTGCAATCACCGTAAAAAAGTCGGCTAAGGCTGCCGCTCCAGGCGACTTGGTGACATTCAACCTGTTTGCGGATACACGCGCTCTGGGTGAGTATGGGCCGGTGGAACTCCCGGTGAACTTCTCTGCCGGCGAGGATTCAGAGAGTGCCATCGTTAAGGTGCGCATATTCGTAAAGCCTGACCGAAATCGGCTGCTCGCCATGCAGAAAGGTAAGAATCCGAGAGTGTCGGCAGATTCGACCCCCAACCCACTTGAAATAAAAGATGGTCATTTAGAGGGCGAGATTGAATTGCGCAATGATGGAGATGCGCCACTCGCGATACTGAGAGTATGGTCGAAATCCTTGGCAATCGAAAATATAAAACTTCCTAAACCGATAAAACCCGGCAAAACAGGAATCGTAAAATTCACGGCACCTGCAGCCACCGGGATATCGCGTCATGAAATATCGGTAATCACAAATGATCCCGACCGCCCGATAATATCTTTTACAAGAGTAATCAATAATTGAACCATGGAACACCCCGAAAACAACGCAGAATACACCGGACTTCAGGTAAACTCAGGAGTCAGCTCACAACCGATCATCAATCCATATCGCAGGCCGCGGGCCAAGCGCCCGAGCCTTACGGCCGCAGATTATGTAGATGGCATCGTAAAAGGAAATGTATCGGTGCTCGGACAAGCCGTGACCCTGGTAGAATCCACAGTAGAGCAACATCAGAAACTCGCACAGGAGGTGATAGAGAAATGTCTGCCGTATTCGGGTAATTCCAGGCGTATAGGCATAACCGGAGTTCCGGGGGCAGGTAAATCCACATCGATCGATGTGTTTGGCCTTCATGTGCTCCGCGATGGCGGTAAACTCGCAGTTCTTGCCATAGATCCCAGTTCCGAGCGAACCAATGGCTCCATATTGGGCGACAAGACACGCATGGAAAAGCTTTCGCAACACCCCTCGGCATTTATTCGGCCTTCACCATCGGCAGGCTCGCTGGGTGGAGTGGCGCGCAAGACCCGCGAAACTATTGTGCTCTGTGAAGCCGCCGGTTATAACAATATATTTGTGGAAACAGTCGGAGTCGGGCAGTCGGAAACTGCGGTGCACTCCATGGTCGATTTCTTTCTGCTGATACAATTGGCCGGTACCGGAGATGAGCTTCAGGGCATCAAGCGCGGAATCATGGAGATGGCCGATGGCATAGCCATAAATAAGGCAGATGGCGACAATATAGAGCGTGCTAATCTGGCGGCCGCTCAATTCCGCAACGCGCTTCATCTGTTTCCGCCGACACCGAGCAAATGGCGTCCGGAGGTCGTTACATATTCCGGATATTTTGAACTTAATGTCGATAAAGTCTGGGACATGATAGACCGCTACTTCGAATATGTGAAGAAGACCGGTTATTTTGAGCAGAAGCGCAACGAGCAGGCGAAATACTGGATGATGGAGACAATTCATGAGCAGCTGCTGAATGACTTCTACAACAGGCCGGAAATCAAGGCGCTTCTCGAGCAGAAAGAGCTGAGAGTGCTCAACAATGAGCAATCCTCATTTACGGCCGCTCACGACGTATTAGATCGCTATTACCGACTGTTAAGAGGTGAGTAAAAGTAAAAAATTCAAAAAAGGGCAATAGAAATTTGGATAAGTGGTGAAAACGCTTTAATTTTGCACCACTATTCGGGGCGTAGCGCAGTCCGGTTAGCGCACCTGCTTTGGGAGCAGGGGGTCGAAGGTTCGAATCCTTTCACCCCGACCAAGTCGGCATAGCAGCGGAGACAACGCACAGCCGCGGACATATATTAGAATTTTTAGGCCCAGGTGGCGGAATGGTAGACGCGCTCGTTTCAGGTGCGAGTGTTGAGAGACGTGCAGGTTCGAGTCCTGTTCTGGGCACTCATAAATCCCGTAACTCATTGAAAATCAAGAGTCGCGGGATTTTTCTTTAAAATTTTGTCAGCAAATTGTCAGCGAATC
>CAMWLY010000103.1 GCA_947175145.1 uncultured Muribaculaceae bacterium
GCCCTAAAGCACTGAGCATTTCCATGAAGCGAGTGATATCGACGATCACATCTTTCTGGCCGCCAACGTTAACCGGGAAGCCGAGACCGGCCAATGTTTCAGCCAGACCTTCGGGAGTATTCACCAAATCGAGATGGTCAGTCAGACTAACTGATTCAAGTTGGGTTTTATTCAGAGTTTCTGAAACGATATCGCAGGTCAACTCCTTAATGCCGGTATTCGAATCACTATGAATATAGATAGTTACCGGGTTAGCGCCTATACCGAACTCTGCACCATTGTTGGGGCCATCGAGTGTAAGAGGAGCTTTGGGAGTAATGGTCGGAGCAGCTCCAACCGGAGGAGTAGGCGGTGTCTCAGGTTCCTCTGAGGGACGCTCTAAATCATCGAGCAGAGGTTCATCGCCGAGAGGCACATTGCAAGCCACATCCACCACGCTCACAGAGGCATCGACATTGATATCGGAATCAATCTGGCCTGAAGCTCCGCCCATGCCGCCATTATGCAATCTGAAAGTTACTTTATAATGATTACCGGGCATAACATCGCGCAGCGTTTTGGTTTCGGTGATATTGACACCCTCTATCTCACCATGGAAAGTAGCCACAAGAGTTGTTTCACCGCTATGCATGAAAAATCCGCCTTTCTGAGCATCAGCCTCGGCAAGCGCATACTTCAGAGAAGAAGCATCTCCGACCTTTACATCTACGTATGAATCCGGACTCATGGCATTTCTAAGCTCTAAATCGAAGTCCACAGTAACCTTGACATTAGCCAATTCACACACTATCGGATCTATATAGCTTGTGATTTCATTGGGAACTATATCGAATTCTGAAGAAGTGCCGAGGAAATACGGACTCTCCCACTCCGCCATACGGTTCTCACCATAAGATGCGGAGCATACATAAGTGCCCTCCGGCAGAATAACCACATCAGGCATCTCGCCATATTTGAACTTAGCCACCGGCACAGCGGAACCGGCTTTGGTAAAGATGACCTGAAAATCATCGACATTGGCATCAGAAGTTTTCGATGCACGCGAAGGTGCATTATGACGCTCCAATGCGTCGGCCTTAATATCCATGGCAAGAGCCGACTTCATGAATTTTCCTTCACCCTTATTATCGTTGCCAAAGGGGTTTTCCTTGGAGCAAGAAGCTGCAAGGCATGTAGCTGCGATAAGCGGAAGGATATATGCTTTTTTAATCATTGTTTTGCTTATATCTTAAGTTAACGCCTTGCGGGTTTAGCCGCTTTACCGGGGGCACCAGAATATGACAGAGTTACATCGTCAATAGTTAGCACGGATCCGGTGGCAAGTGCATTATATGTATTCTCGGGGAGGGTATAATAATAATCGGTATTGAGCGACACACCCGGTTCCTTAAGCGCTGAACCTGAGGGTATGTTGACCTTGGGAGTAACACCCGACTTAGTAGAGCGGAAAGCCACTTCCAATTTGGCAGCCTTTGAACCGAACTTATAACCCTTGAGCGACATTGTGACAGTCTGCATATCATTAGAGGCAGAAAGCTCGCGAACAGCGCCGGCCAACAGATTGCCATCTTTATCAAGCACTCTTATCACAGCCTCACCCTTCTCGCCATTATAAGGCACATATTTATATCGGAACGAGAGAGCGGAAGGGCGTGAATTGAAGGCCACACCTTCTGACTTGGAGGTATTATACGAGCCCAGGAAAAGCTCACCTGCAGACTTGTCGAGATTTGCATCGGCGGGTGCATTAGCACAATAATATGAGGTTGAGAAGAAACTTCCGGATTTTGCCGGCACTGAGCCGGAGTGATTGTAACCCACGGAGCGGAGCACTACGGCGCCATCTTGAGTAAATGTGGAGGGCACTGCAAACCAGGTATTCATCGGGTTTGTCTGATCGCTGCAAGTAAGCTTATTGAGAGAAGCCCAGCCGATAGGTTCGGAAGCACTGACAGTAACACGATTATAATAGTCAAACGCGCCGACTTTATATTTACCGCCTACCTGAATATTTGTCAGGCGTAAAGTTTCTGTCACTGAAGAGAAATCACCATTGGGCACATCGGCATCCTGCTCGGTGCTGAATGCGGGAATAGCTTTAGTAGCCGCGCCGCAAACGCATTTCAAAGATTCATAGCGAGTGCCGGCGGCCAGTCCGGATATAGTTATGACACCTTCGGAATCGTGAGAGATATTGACCTGAGGTATTTCTGTCTCGCCATTCATGAAGCGCACATTATCGCGAATCCATGCAGTCTGAGCGTCATTAATGCCATTGAGTTTAACCATGAGCTGATGTGCGAATGCATCGGTTACCACCTCATAAACCGGGTCGGCCATCGGCACCTTCATGGAGCGTGTTTTCGCTCCGAGAGTGGCGATAACATCTATATTGGCGTTGGGTCTGGGGGCAATCGCCAGCTTAAATCTGAGGGTAATGTTGCCGGTGCTGCGAGTCTTGGCAGCAGCAGAAGCCTGAACTTGGGTAACACTTGTCACCGGCACCTCGACCATACGGTCATTGGCATCGGGGGCCTGAAATTTAACCTTATCCTTGATATCGGGGCAATTGGTAACCACATCGACAGTCAATTCCGAGGTCATGAACTCCGCCTCAATAGGCTCACCGAGTTCAAACTCCACCGGTTTGAGAGTTACCGGGAGTTTCACGGGCTCGGCAGTGCGGGTCATCGCGTCTACGACCTGGAGTTCGATATTATAAGTGCCGGCCGGAAGGCTCGAAATAAATTTAGTCACATCGACCACACCCATCTTATCGACATTGCGGAAGAAGCCGGAAGCTTCGATGCCGGCTTCGGCAAGTTGCTGCTGAGTAAGTGAAGAAGCATTGATCAGCTCAACGCTGCGACCGAAAGTCGGGTTGTAACCGGAGGGAGACACCACAGTGAGAACCGCTGACTTCAGGCCACCGAAAGCCAGTGCATGGAACTCTGTTTTATTAGCCTGGTCGGCATACTCGAAAGATTCGAGTGTGGTATCGGCAGTAAAGCCTTTGGCCTTGATCTCGGGAGCCGGAGCTGAGAAGAGCTCATCGCCAAGCGAAACATTGACAGTCTCGCAGACCACATCCTCATCAAACTGCACATCGAGAGCCAGATTACCGGTAGCGGAATTACCGGTCACACCGACAGTCACAATATAATGGTGACGCGGGCGGGCTGTAAATTCGGCAGGCTGGATAGTCACTTGCTCACCCGAATAATTTGTTAGAGTAAGATTAAGCTTGACATCCGATGGAGCCACATAAGCAGGGCGCGGTTCATCTTGAGCGAATACCACCCAATCATGACCCTCGGACTGAATTGCGGCACTATAAGCCGGGAAATTGCTTATGAATTCATCTGTGTAACGCACAGAAACCATAGCATTGGCCAATGTGGCGACCACAGTTACATTATTGGTAGTACCCGGAGAAACGTGCACATCGGCAGCGCCTTCGAAATATGCATTGCCGAAGCCTTCTTTTTCAGGATCTCCGTAATAAGCCTTAAGAGTATAATCTCCCATAGGGAAACTCTTTTCACCCTGAAACGCTTCGAGAGTGTTCCAATTTTTTGCATAAGAGCCATCGGATTTGGATAGAGACACCGAGAATTCCGATGCAGCAGGCACTACAGCGCTCTGGTTATCATCGGCGCGAGTCTGCCGCATAACCCGACTGTCTGTGCTGAAATTGAGGACTATACTACCTTCGCCTTCCGATCCGTGCCAGGGACTTTCATCGGAACACGCCGTGAAAGAAAGTGCGGATGCAACTGCGGCCAATGATAGCAAGCCTTTGGTCAGATTAGTCATACTGCTATTATTGATGTAAATTATTTACCGGTTAATTCGACAGGTGATTGATTAAACCACCATAAAAATGCGTTATCTATGATAAGGGTACAATTTTGCCCTATATTAAATCGAGGGCAAAAATAATACAAAATAAAGTTGATAACCAAACCTCAGACCCTAATAGCACCACAAATGTCCCAATTTAACCAATAATTACATATGAAAATTAGGAAATTTATCACATTACTGTCCATTTTGGCAATTTTAGGCCTTAATTCGGCCAATGCCCAATCGATGGGCGATCTGCTTGGAGGAGCCCTCGGCAATGCACTCGAAGGTGTATTCTCAAGTTCAAAAATCGAAGTGAAAGATATGGAAGGCCAATGGACATCGTCGGGACCGGCAGTAGCTTTCAAGGGTGAAAGCTTTTTAGAGCAGGCCGGAGGTATAGCCGGAGCCGGTGCTATCGAAAAGAAACTTGAGCCTTATTACAAAAAATATGGTCTTAACGATGCCAAACTTACAATTAAAGAGAATGGTTCTTTTGAACTCAAGTTGAAGAAGGGCACTCTCAAGGGCACAATCGTGAAATCCTCAAAAAACCAAGATGGTGTGTTTGATTTCAAATTCACTCTTCTGGGCATGAATCTGATATCCCTGCCGACTTATGTGGAGAAAACCTCGCAGACCATGAATGTGATGTTTGACGCCACCAAATTCAAATCATTTATCTCGGCAATTGCCAACCTGACCGGTATCAAGCTTGCAAAAGATCTTTCAAAACTGCTTGACAGCTACAAGGGTATGTATGTAGGTTTCCACTTTACCGGAGGGAGCACCAACAAGAGCAGCAACGATGTGATTGGCAATGTGCTTGGCGGTCTGCTGGGCGGCAGTTCCAATAAGAGCGGAACCACCAATTCGGGCGACAGCAATACAAAAACCAACGAGAGCGGCAGCAAGCGCACCACTCTCGAGATTGTTAAGGAAGCTGTAAAAAAATAGCTTATATCTTTTTACAAGGTCGCAAGGCGGGCCAGGTATTTACCGAGAATATCGAATTCGAGGTTAACTACCGTGCCCGCTTTTATTGCGTGGAAATTAGTATTATCGTGGGTATAGGGTATTATAGCTACCTGAAATTCGCCCTGCAATAACTCGGGGTTATCCGGCGTCGGATTAGACTCGGGATTGCAGACAGTCAGGCTGACACCATTTACGGTAACCGAACCCTTGTCTACAGTAAAATATCCGCGGCGTGCCAGTTCGCGAGGCACCTTATAATCAAACGTATAATACCAGCTGCCATCGGCTTCCGACACTTCGCGGCACACGGCAGTCTGATCCACATGCCCCTGCACGATGTGTCCATCTAATCGGCCATCGATGCGCATACTGCGTTCCACATTGACTTCATCACCGACCTTAAGAGATCCGAGATTTGAGCGATCGAGTGTTTCGCGAATCGCAGTCACGGTATATGTGCCGTCACCCGGAAGTTCAACCACAGTCAGACAAACACCATTGTGCGACACAGACTGGTCAATGCTGAGTTCATCGGCAAATGAGCAGGTCAAGGTAATATGAAGATTATCGGCTTCATGACGCAATCCGACGACCTGGGCAGCGTCTTCTCCAATTCGTGCAAACGTAGAGAGGGCGCTTTTTGGTCGTTGCGGGCACTGTTATGCAATAAATTCCTAGATGTACGGTCGCTGGGGGGATGGCCT
>CAMWLY010000104.1 GCA_947175145.1 uncultured Muribaculaceae bacterium
CTCCGTAAGGAATAAGAACGTAAGCCCCCAGCTTTGTTTAGAATGGATATCGGTTGGTTCCGGCTTAGCCGACTCGGGGTGTAGCTCAGCCCGGTTAGAGTACGCGTCTGGGGGGCGTGAGGTCGCAAGTTCGAATCTTGTCACCCCGACTAAGGAGAAGTTAAGAGGCTGTGTCAAAAATTGACACAGCCTCTTCTGTTATTTTTATTAGAACATGCCCCCCGGCGGCGCATCCCTTTCAGGTATTGCTTGCCGAGGGACATATGGAGATTGTTGCCCTCTACGGGGCAACCTGTACGCTTCGCGCACATAAAGCGCCCGGAGGGCGCGATCCTTCTGATGCGCCATGGCGCCTCCGCCGATTGATGATAGCTATCATAGCAATTCTAACTACGGCTACCACCTAAAAACTAAAACCTAAAGTCGTTTTATCGGCGGACGTGCCATGGCACGTCCCTACAAGAACAATTATCTGAAATCTGAAATAGTGCCTATAGGGCACGAATGCCTCAAATGAGGCATATATCTCCACACAACCGGGGGTAAGCAATCCCCGAAGGGGATGCGCCACCCTTGGTTAATTGCCAAGAAGATAACAAGTGCCCGTAGGGTACGCCCATCTCCATGTCCAATGCTCGATGAGCAATTAACAATGCACAATGCACAATTTACAATCTGAAATCTGAAATCTGAAATCTGAAATCTGAAATCTGAAATCTAATTTAAGAATCCACATATCAGATTGATCTGCAAGCCAATAACAGTAATGCAAGTTTATCTCGGAAATTTTAATGAAAATTTTTTCAAAAAAAGTTGCTGAAAAATTTGGTTGGTTCGAAAAAACCTTATAACTTTGCACTCGCAATCGGGAAACAAAATACGATTGCAAAACAAATCCTGAAAAGGTGCGGTAGTTCAGCCGGTTAGAATACAGGCCTGTCACGCCTGGGGTCGCGGGTTCGAGTCCCGTCCGCACCGCCGAGGAGAGAGGAAGAGCAGCAGAGTAAACTTAGGTTTCCTGTTGCTCTTTTTCGTTGAATATCCCTACCCTCGTCTAACCAAAGCTCTGCAATGATTGCAATCATCAACGGACCCAATCTGAACTTACTCGGCAAAAGAGAACCTGAAATCTATGGTGCCGAACCTTTCGAAACCACCTTACTTTCCATCACTGAGGAATTCAAGGGTGAACAAATAGAATATCTTCAATCCAATACCGAGGGGGAAATAATAGATGCACTTCATCAGTTCGGCTACAATAGCAATTGCAAGGGGATTGTTCTCAATCCCGGAGCTTACGCACACTATTCCATAGCGATTGCCGATGCTATCTCTGCAATTCCGGTGCCGGTTGTAGAAGTTCACATCTCCAACATACATGCCCGCGAGGAGTTCCGCCAAAAGTCCGTGACAGCCCGAGCCGCCACAGCCATAATAGCAGGCTTCGGCCGGAGAGGCTACAACATGGCCGCAGATTACCTGATAAATTCGAAATAAACGTTTGGAAACCCGCAGATGATGTCGATTGAGGATTATATCGAGGAACACATTGACTCCGAACCTGCGGAGTTATCCCGGCTTGACAGAGCCACGAACCTGCGCCTGATTAACGGTCGCATGTGCTCCGGTCATCTGCAGGGACGCCTTCTAAAGATGCTCACGCGCATGATAAAGCCTGCCAGAGTGCTGGAATTAGGCACCTTCTCCTCATATTCCTCACTATGTATAGCCGAAGGCCTTGATGCAGGCGCTATGCTCGACACTGTAGAAGTCGATGATGAACTTGAGGATTTTATCCGCGATGCGCTCAAGAGCTCCCCGGCAGGAGATAAAGTAATTCCACATATCGGAGATGCACTGGAGTATATGCGCAGTGCCGCCGATGCAAGCTATGATATGCTCTTTATAGATGCCGACAAGCGGTTGTATCCTCAATATTATGAAGAGGGGATGCGGATAGTGCGTCGCGGAGGATATATAATAGCCGACAACACGCTATGGTATGGCCATGTGATTGAGCCTGATGCAAAGCATCGTGACGCGCAGACCGAAGGTATATGCCGCTTCAACGATTTAGTAGCCACCGACAATCGGGTGGAAAAGGTGATTCTGCCGCTACGCGACGGGCTTACAATTATCCGCATCAAATAACTTTTCTGGCTGCACAGGCGTTTAATAGATAAACAACCGAATTATGGAAGGAAAGAGACAAGCAAAAATATCAAGGCTCATACAGAAGGAGCTGAGCGAAATATTTCGTCGCCAGACGGCGGCCATGGGAAATGTATTGGTAACAGTGAGCACCGTCAGGGTTTCTCCCGACTTAAGCATAGCGAAAGTTTACCTGAGCATATTCCCCACGGAGAAGTCAAACGAAATTCTAGAGAATATAAAGAATCAGGGCAAGACAGTGCGCTATGAATTGGCACAGGCGGTAAAGTCCACGCTTCGCAAGTGTCCGGATTTGAGTTTTTATCTCGATGATTCGCTTGATTATGCGGAGAATATCGACCGTCTTCTTGCAGCAAACCCGACCAAACCGGAGAGCGAATAAAGCGAATGCAACTACCAATTAGCGCCCGCATAGCGTGGCGCTATCTGATATCCAAGAAATCACACGGCGCTGTGGCGACAATCACCACAGTGTCGATTATCGCTATGGCTATCGCCACAGCGGCTTTGGTGTGTGTGCTCTCGGTGTTCAACGGGTTTCGCGATGTGATAGGCTCGCGTCTCGACACATTGCTCCCCGACCTGATTTTACAACCGGCCGAGGGGAAGTCGATAACCGATGCTGATAATCTGACACTCAAGATTTCCCAATTACCGGGGGTTACGGCAGCAACGCCGGTACTTGAGGATAATGCCCTGGCTGTAGCCAATTCTCAAGAACTGCCGATTAAGGTTAAGGGGGTAAACCCTGAAGAATATGCACGCGTCACTGATATCAAAAAAATAATTCCTGACGACTACGGCAGTTATTTCACTGACAGTCTGATCCATAGTGTAGCGTCGATAGGAGTGGCTTCGCGACTCGGGTTATTGCCGGAGAGCGGAATTTTCCTGTTTGTGCCGCGCCGCGAAGGACGTGTAAACATGGCAAATCCAGCGGCATCATTTACCACCGACTCACTCACGATATCGGGGGTATACAGGTCTAATCAGTCACAATTTGACACCGAGACTCTACTGATACCACTTGACCGCGCACGCAGGCTGTTCGATCGTGAAGAGGGAGCCTCTTCAATTGAGATTGCACTTGGCCCCACTACTGACCCGAACTCGGTAATAGCCGAGATTAACCGGCTGACAGGGGGGAAGTATATCGTAAAAGACCGGCTTCGCCAACAGGAAGTCAATTTCCGGATGGTAGAGATTGAGAAATGGATTTCGTATCTGCTGCTTGGCTTTATTCTTCTGATAGCGAGCTTCAACATCATATCCTCACTATCCATGCTTGTGATAGAGAAACAATCAGGATTAGCTTCGCTTCACGCCTTGGGCATGAGCACGCGCAGAATCGGGGATGTATTTGCCTGGGAAAGCTTCCTGGTATCGCTTTCCGGAGGTGTATCCGGAATAATTCTCGGAGTTGCGATCTGCCTGCTTCAGCGGCAATTCGGTCTTATCAAAATCGGTGGCAATCCTGACACACTGATAGTCAACGCGTATCCGGTGATAATTGAATGGCTTGATCTGGCAGCCACCATGGTTCCCATATTAGTTATCGGGCTTCTCACAGCGCTACTCACAGCAGCATTCGCACGCCGCTCGGTAAAGTCATAAACAGCTTTTAGAGCAAGCCTTTATATTGCCGGCAGGCCTCTTCCAGCCAATCTACCCTTACGGACTTCGAGATAGAGCGTTCCACCCCGACAGGAACTACCGAAATCATGCCGTGAGCAAGCGCCCACTCATCGGTGTGAGTGTTTTCCGGGTCCAGATTTTCGTAGGTGCCGGTCAACCAATAGAATTTCCCTCCATTAGGATCGGTATACTCCTTATATTCATCATTCCAGAAACCTCTGCAGGGCTCGCATACTCTCATCTCTTGCGGGATGCCGCAGATATTCGGAACATTTACATTCAGGCACACATCTTCGGGGAGACCATGCCGCAACGCATTTTCCACCAATATATCTATAGCCTTGAGACATGGAGTGAAATCGGCATCAGCTGAGTGGTCGGTCAGAGAGAAACCGATAGATGGGATTCCGAACACACACCCCTCCATAGCAGCTCCCATAGTGCCGGAATAAAGCACATTGACCGCGGAGTTGGAGCCATGATTTATGCCGGCCACAACTAAATCAGGTTTGCGGTCAAGCACATAATGCATAGACAGCTTCACACAATCTACCGGTGTGCCTGTCACGGCATACATCTTGGCGCCATTATAATCCGGCTGCCTGATGATTTTCAAAGGTTCATTGACAGTAATAGCCATAGATTTTCCTGACTGAGGCAACTGAGGACATACGGCCACCACATCGCCAAATTTCAGGAGCGTGTCAATCAGCACATGCACACCTTTGGCGCGAAAAGAATCATCGTTGGATACAAGTATTAGAGGCTTTCTCATGATTCGCGATATTTACGGTTTTAATGATTTGCGGCGCAACAGATGGCGCGCTATCACTGCATAACGTTTGGCCCCGGGCAATTCGGCCAATACATCGCGTCCGGAGGCCGGAGTATATTCGCGACGCATCTTTTTGAAATCCCTGTGAGCCTTGATAATAGCATTGGCATTAGGGAAATCCCCTTTGACCATATACATGGCCCAAGCCAGAGTGTCGGCCAAGCGGCGCATAAACAGCAGCCGGCGTCCACGCGCTTCGGGCAGATTCTTATGTAAGAGCAGAAGGTTATTGCGGAAATTCAGATATGTCTTCTTCGGGTTCCCCTGATGTAATGATGCGCCACCCACATGATAGACTTTGGAATCCGAAATTGCGGCCACGCGCAATCCGAGTCTCCACACACGGCAGCAGAGATCAATCTCCTCCATGTGGGCGAAAAACTTCGGGTCGAGGCCTCCGGCTTTGATATAAACCTCGCGGGGTATGGTCAGACAGGCCCCGGAAGCCCAGGCCACATCGACGGCGGGCCCGTCATATTGCCCCTTATCCTCCTCAACCGAATCAAAAAGCCGGCCGCGACAATAGGGATAACCCAAGGCATCGAGGTAACCGCCGGCAGCTCCGGCATACTCAAACATCTTCTTATCGCGATAGCTGCGGATTTTCGGCTGCACGGCTCCGCAATCCGGATTATCCTCAAGATAAGCCACCAACGGCTGCCACCAGCCCTCTGTCACCTCTACATCAGAGTTGAGCAGAGTAATAAAGCGATATGGTTTACACTGCTCGATAGCGCGGTTATAGCCCTCGGCGAAGCCATAGTTTTCAGGAAACTTAATAACCTTAACCTCGGGGTATTCCCGCTCGACCCAGTCAGCCGAACCGTCGGCAGAGCCATTGTCGGCGACCACCACATCAACACGCTCGCAG
>CAMWLY010000105.1 GCA_947175145.1 uncultured Muribaculaceae bacterium
TTGCCGGAGAGCGGGGCATGGCGGCTTGCCTTCAAAGTCACTTTCTTACCTTCGATTTCAAGAATCTTCTCAAGAGATTCCTCTTTCCATTTCTTGAGGTTTCCAACCATGCATTGCCAGGTGCATATTCCACGGGTCTGAAAAGCTACCGCATAGTCGCGAGGATCAAGTGGCTCGAGAAGGAAAACTTCGTTTCTTGCTCCCGAAGCGCGAAAAAACTCCATGCGGGCATTGATCACGCGCGTATTGTTCATCACCAATAAGGTGCCCTGTGGAATAAGCATCGGCAAATCCTTGAATATATGGTGGGAAATCTCTCCACCGGAATAACGCAGAAGCTTGCAGGCGTCGCGGTCGGCAAGGGGATGCCTCGCTATTCTCTGATCAGGAAGAGGATAGTCGAAATCTTCGATTCTTATATTTTTTATGTCATCAAGTGTCATATTCTGCAAAGATATGGAAAATTTCGTAGACCACAAAATTTTCCGCTGTCAGCTTGTGAAGCTAAAGATAAAATAAAAGAGGAAATGCTCTCGCATTCCCTCTCTTGTGGGCGATTACGGATTCGAACCGCAGACCCTCTGCTTGTAAGGCAGACGCTCTAAACCAGCTGAGCTAATCGCCCTGAGTTATTGTTGTCAAATTAATCGGTGGGCGATTACGGATTCGAACCGCAGACCCTCTGCTTGTAAGGCAGACGCTCTAAACCAGCTGAGCTAATCGCCCGATTGCGAGTGCAAAGTTAAGCTAAATTTCATTTATCGCCAAATTTTTTTTGCTAAATTTGTAACCATTTTAAACGATTTTTTATCCCTCTCTTCTGAAATCTACTGAAAATCACAGATATGCACCAAAATAAAATTTCGCTCTCCGAGGTGGAGAATATCCAAATCGCAGATTTTGATTATCCATTGCCTGATCTTAGGATAGCCAAACACCCGCTCTCTGACCGAGCTTCTTGCAGACTGCTGGTGTCAAGAGCCCGCGGTGAATGCCTGGATATGCATTTCTCAGATTTACCTGCTCTCATAGGTCCCGAATCTTTACTTGTAAGAAATGAAACCCGCGTGATAAATGCCCGCGTGCGATTTACTAAAGACACAGGTGCTAATATCGAGGTGTTTCTGCTTGAACCGATTGAGCCTCATGATTATGTTCTGATGTTTCAATCGCGCAATCGCTGCTCATGGTCATGTCTTGTGGGTAATCATAAGAAATGGAAGGGCGGAAAGCTTTCGAAAACTATATCCATAAATGGAGAGGATATAATTCTGACCGCAACACGCGGAGAGTCGCTGCCCGGAAATGCTCATGAAATAATTTTCGAGTGGTCAGATGATAAAGTGACTTTTGCCGATGTCATAGAGGCCGCAGGCTATATACCGATTCCACCATATCTGCATCGCGATTCTGAAGAATCAGATGCAGAAGATTATCAGACCGTCTATGCACGCTCCGAGGGGAGTGTGGCAGCTCCGACTGCCGGATTGCATTTTACTCCCGAACTGTTTCAACAGCTATCCCAAAAGGGTGTAAGAACCGAGGGTGTGACCCTGCATGTCGGTGCCGGGACTTTTCAGCCTGTAAAATCCGATGCCATCGGCCAACACCCGATGCATACCGAAACTTTCTCAATCAATAAGAATTTACTTTCAGCTCTTATTAATGCATTGAAATCAAGTCGTGTCATTACGGCTGTCGGCACCACAAGTGTTCGGACCCTGGAGTCTTTGCCATATCTGGGTCGCGCTGTCATGCAGGGTCTTGACCCGCATGTAAATCAGTGGGAAGCATACAGTAATCCGATAGATAGCGCCGAGGAAACGCTCTCATCTCTTGAGGGTCTGCTTGATTATATGAAGGTAAATCAGATTGAGGATTTGGCTGCATCTACCGCTATCATGATTGCTCCCGGTTTCCAGTGGAATCTGGTGGGTGCCATGATAACCAATTTTCATCAACCGCAAAGCACATTGCTGCTGTTGGTTTCCTCGTTCCTGGGAACCGCTGACGATGGATCCCCCCGATGGAGAATTCTTTATAACCACGCTTTGGAGGGAGACTATAGATTCCTATCATACGGCGACGCATGTTATTTTGAAAGAGGAAAGTGATAGCAGGCCCAAACATATATAAGGTAGTGCTGCCGCTGTCTAAGAGCATAGCTGCCCGGCGGTTAATACTCGATTATATATATCGGCGTGATAATGATGTAATTACTCTGCCTGAGTGTGATGATACACGCGAATTGAGTAGCGCTATCCTGCAATTGCGCTCTCACCCCAAGGGAGATGGTTTGAACTTTGACTTGGGGTCGGGTGGCACAAGTTTTCGTTTTTTTGTGGCGCTCGTTGCATCACTTCCCGATTTTGAAGGGCGGATAGACTGTTCCGATTTGCTGCGAAACAGGCCGCTGTTGCCACTCATAGAAGCGCTTCGCTCGGCCGGTGCCGAAATAATATTTGAGGGGAACGCCCCGACACCCCCGTTAATAATTAAGGGGAAAAGACTATCGGCAAAAGATCTCAAGGTCGATACCACACTCTCTACCCAGTTTGCTTCTGCCATAGCTATGGCTTCGCTGCTTTGGGAGAAGCCCTGGCGCCCCCGCATAATCAGCGGAATGCCATCATCGCCCTATCTGAAGATGACTCTTCAGATGATTGATGATGCTCAGGTCGGAGTTTTTCCTGAAATCGAGGCTGACTGGTCCGCGGCTTCATATTTTTATGAATACACACTTCTGAATCCCGGTGTTAAGATTATTCTTGAGGGATTAAAACCACAGCGAGCCTCTCTGCAGGGTGATGCCCGTTGCAAAGAGATATTTGCCGGTTTGGGAGTCAACACATCTTGGCGTGATGATGGGTCTGCCGTAATCAGTTGTGAGACTCCACGGGTTAATCAGGTACATATAAATATGTCTGAAACGCCTGATCTTGTGCCTGCACTCGCGGTGGCGCTGTGTGGCGCGGGAATCCCTTTTACGTTGAGCGGAATTGCCAATCTGCGCGTCAAAGAGTCTGACAGGGTGGCCTCACTCTGCTCCGAATTGGGGCGCTTCGGATACCGGTTGAAAGCTGATAAGGAAAGTATCAGTTATTCCGGGACACCGGATTTTATTCGTCAACCCAAATGCCTTGATTCACATGGAGACCATCGCATTGCGATGTGTATGGCTGTTTTATCCAAGTCCTTATACCGCGGGGGAATTATCGGTAAAATCCCTATGATCAGAGGTGCGGAAGCCGTATCAAAATCATATCCCGGATTTTTTGAGGATTTAAGGCGGCTTAATTTGTAAATTCCGGGAATCAGTTGTAAATTGTGAAATTATATTACACAAATAAACTAACTAAATTTTCTGCGTCATGAAAAGGAAATTGATTTGTGGCCTGATGTTTGCAGGGTTGGCTCCCATGTTGCTGAGTGCCAATGACTCAATTGCTAAGCCCAAATTTAAGATTACCCCCAATGGGCGAATTCTCGCCGATGGAGCATTGTTCTTCCCGCACCGCAACGGATTTGCCGATGGAGTGGCCGTTCCTGATATTCGCGCCGGAGTTAGCGCCACTTTTGGCAACTGGCACGCCAAGGTGGATATAGGCTATGCCTTTGGTAAGGTCGGTGTCAAAGATGTCTACATGCAGTATCAATTTGATGATGCCAATTTGCTTCGTGGCGGATACTTCGTGCATCAATTCGGATTGCAGTCTTCGACCTCATCATCTATGAAATCGACCTTTGAAACCCCGATTACCGATTCATATATGAAATGTACAGACCGAAATATCGGTCTTATGTATCAATATGACAAAGGAAAATTCCTGGCTACCGCTTCGGCCATCGTGGGAACTAAGATATCGGAATATGCCAATCAAAATGGTAAAGTGAGTGTAGGCGCGATCACAAGATTACTATGGCGCCCGTTGCGAAGTCAGGGCATGGTGGCTCAAGTGGGCCTTTCCGGCTGGTATCAGACAGCTTTTCATCAGGCAATCCCCGATGAAAATGATGGTACTAAAATCAATGTTTCAAAAGGCTACTTCACATACTCAGCCAATTATCCTACGCGTGTGGACCAACTTCCGCTGCTTGCTACCACTGTGAGAAACGCCAATGGCGTAGTGAAGCTGTCGCCGGAAATGCTTCTGTCTGCGGGGCGCTTCGCGCTTGGCGGTCAGTATTATTACATGAATATTAACCGCGGACATAAGAATGCTTTTATATCCAATGGCGCTTATGGTATGCTTCGTGGATTAATATTGGGCGATAAGTCATATGGCTACTCCTCAGCTGCCGGTGGTCTTGCAACTCCCAAACCCAAGACCCTGGAGTGTGTGCTGAGCTATAACTATACCAATGCCAATACAGTGCGTGCCGGTATCGAAGGCGGTATTACCAATGACTGGTCAGTGACACTGAATTACTACATAAATAAATATATGCTCTGCAGATTGCGTTGGTCATACACCGATGTGCGCAATTCAAGTGTGGTGCCTGACAATAGTATTAATATTCTGCAGGCACGCATTCAGGTGATATTTTAAGGCATATACCTTCGAATTATTTGCCGCGACGCTGCTCATTGATAATCATCAGCAGTTCATCGCGCACATCGGAGGGGAGTTCAAGGCGGCGCTGGGTGAGACTTCTTGCCCAGCCCGCTATTTCTTCAGGCCTGAGTGTCATAAGCACATCTCGAAACTCTTCGGTCTCCTCAGGAGTGTATGTCAGTTGTTCGCGACCGCGAAATCTGTCAAGCTCCTCATCATCATAATATATTATGTCGGCCGACATAGGTGAGAGAGAATCCTTCTCGCATACCAAATGCAATCCGCAACATTCCGATTGCTCGGCAGTATCATCATTCGATTTATCAGATGATGGGTTATCAGAGTCTGATGAATCGGATTTCTGTATTGATTCTTCGGAATTCCCGGATATTTGAGTGCCGATTGTGTTGAAATCAGCCGAACCTCCTTCCGCTTGGCCTGAATTTTCCGCTTTGCGGCGGTTAAATATATCGGCAAGATATAGTATTATGCCGATGACTATGGTAAATATTAGAATTATAAGAGCACCTTTCATGCCGACAAAAATAGAGAAAAGGATTTTCATAGCAACATGCAAAAATGCAATTAACATTACTAAAGATATTTTAACACAAATTTATTCCAATGATTTACAAGAAGATAAAAGGATAAATGCGGTTTTTTGAAAAAATATTTTGAACAAAACTTGCACAGGGGCTTTTCTTGCATTAATTTTGCAATCGCAAATCGCTCAAGGGCGGTACCGAAAGCAGCGACACGATGCTGTGGGAAAGTGCCGGAGCGATAGCGAAGAGAACATTGAAATATTGCTACAAGACAAGAAGCAGCGAAAAAGTTGTTATCTTAAGAGTACAGGGACAATAAAGT
>CAMWLY010000106.1 GCA_947175145.1 uncultured Muribaculaceae bacterium
TTGGGGAATAATCAAGTATATTCTACACTTTTATTGGGGAATAATCAAGTATATTTTACACTTTTATTGGGGAATGTGGTATTTTTAATTCGCTACTCTAATGCTTAAAAAATCGGTGAAATCAGAATTTCAAAATTCCAATCTCACCGATTTTGCAAAATGATCATTTGCGTAAAGAGGCTTATTTTAGGCTTTTAATCCAGTCGACTATTTCTGATTCAGATGCTCCGTTGAAACATTTTCCTTGGATTATCTCGAGATGCGGATATGTTTTCCTCAGCGTGCGTGTACTTCCTTCGAAAGAACTTCAACCTGATTTACAGATTTACGGCCTCATTCCGGCAGAAGTCTTTCGGCAACATGATTTTTGTTTTTCATCTTAACTCATGTTGCAAAATTATATTAGTATGATAAAGAATATGTAACGAATCCTATTGAGGTCTAACCATTTTATAAGAATTCATTAATCGAGAGTCTGCACACCGCCACCATTGACCATAAGCACCTGACCGCTGACCCATGCGGAAATCGGCGCGGCGAAATATAGTACTGCACCTGCTATATCGGAGACCTCACCCAGACGCTTGAGTGGTGTGTGAGCCAGCATCTTCGCCTCTATTTCCGGTGTAAGCACACTGGCAAGGGCACGCGTGCCGGTCGCTCCCGGACCGACATTATTGATACGGATACCCATAGGTCCATAATCAAACGCGAGGTTAGATGCCAAATGATTGAGAGCCGCTTTCGATGAACCATATATAGCCATATTCGGATCATTGTTGATGCTGCTCATAGAGGAAATATTGATGATGCTGCCATACCCTGATTTCTGCATATAGGGCGCTGCAAGCTTGCAAAGTTCCCACGGGGCAAACACATTGATTGCATAGATACGCTCCACATAAGCACGATCAATTTTGTAAGGATTCTCGCGACCACCTCCTCCGAGACCTGCATTATTTACAAGTATGTTGACTGTGCCGTATATCTTGACCGCAAAGTCTATCAGTGCATAGAGGTCTTCCTCTTTAAGAACATTACATACCGTGGCAGCAGCATTACCCCCGGCTTTTACAATTTCATCTACTGTGGCCTGTGCTTTTTCAATGGTCAGATCGCTCACCACAACCGAGGCTCCGGCAGCGGCGAGAATCTCACAACAGCCTTTTCCTATGCCGTCGCCACCACCGGTGACAACAGCAACTTTACCCGTAAGGTCAAAGAGTGCTTCTGTTTTCATAATGCTATTTATTAGAATACATATTCATTGAAACGATTATATACACTATTGTGTTTAGCGCCGAATAACGCATTATTAAACTTCAGAGCTTTAGGGCAGTATTTGCACAACTAATTATAATTTGTGATATCATAAACTCAAAATCCGGGCTTCTTATCTCCGAGAGATTTTTCTAAACACCTCCGACTTTTGCACAATTACACCTATATTTGCATTATGGCAAAGCATCTACATGAATTGATAGTTTTCTCGCGAGAGGTGAATCTGATAAATTCTCCTGCATTTTATGATTGCGTGGTGCATTTGATTTGCATGAAAGGGGATTGCAGCTTCAGATACAACGACCGCTTGTTCACTATGTCAGAAAACGATATTGCCGTGATTTCACGTCCACAATTGATTACCGAAATTAGGAGTAATGGATATTTTCAATGCGAATACATTGCTGCTCCCGATAAATTCCTGCACAACCTGCTTCCGGCAAATAATTACTCTATCCAAGGAAGCATAAGTCTGCTTGACAATCCGATAATAAGGGTTGATGATATAGATGCCTCACGCTTCAGAACAGATCTTGACAATATCAAAAGTCGCATAGAGAATATGGATCACCGATTCTATCCGGAATTGATGGGCAGTCTTTTGCAAACCATGATATATGATCTGTTTGATTTTCATGCAAAGACAAACGACAATATATTGACTACCGACAGGGTAGGATATATAACCACCCGGTTCTTCACTCTGATTGAGGGTGGGAGACCGAAGACGCGAAGGGAAGTGTCACATTATGCAGAGGAGCTTCATGTAACTCCTAAATATCTGTCAGATACCATAAAGCGTGTGACAGGAACGAGCGTATCAACACACATCAACAATGCCGCGACTGCAATTGCATTGGAATATCTTAAGAAGAGCAAGATGTCAATCTCGCAGATTGCCGATGAGATGAATTTCTCGTCACTGAGTTATTTCAGTCGTTTCTGCGTGAAGCATATCGGTATCTCACCGATGAAATTCCGTACCGCCGGGGTTAAAAATAATAAAGCCATGTTCTGAAAATCTTTCTCCAACATGGCCTTATTATTAATTTAAATTGATTTATCTCCACCCCATAAACATCTTGACCACTTCAGGGTCATGATGGTCGAAGAAAAGGCTCTTCCTCGTATCAAGCTTGGCGATTTCTGCCATATCCTCGTCGCTGAGTGTGAAGTCCAGAATATCGAGATTCTGCTCCATGCGTTCGATATGGACTGATTTAGGAATAATTATCACACCGCGCTGAAGAAGCCAGCGGAGAGCCACCTGAGCCACGCTCTTGCCGTATTTCTTACCTATAGCTTCAAGCACGGGATTGGTGAAGAAATTATTACGTCCCTCGGCAAGCGGACCCCATGACATAATACGACAGTCAAGTTCTTCCATATATTTCGCAGCCTCTATATGCTGATCGAACACATGAGTCTCGACTTGATTAACCATCGGTGGAATCTCTACGTTGGTGGCGAGATCTATGAGATGATCCGGATAGAAGTTGCTGACACCAATCGCACGGAGTTTACCCACTTTGTAGGCTTCTTCGAGAGCACGGTATGCTCCATAGCGGTCACAGAATGGCTGATGAAGCAGCATCAGGTCGATGTGGTCAGTGCCGAGCGTGCGCAAGCTCTCATCAATCGAGGCCTTCGCTTTCTCATAACCATAATTTGAAATCCAGACTTTTGAGACAATGAAGAGTTCTTCGCGGGGAATTCCGCTTTTTGCGATTGCTGCGCCAACACCTTCCTCATTATGGTATGCCTGAGCCGTATCTATCATGCGATAGCCCACCTTCAGGGCATCGCTTACACAACGCTCACATTCTGCCGGGTCCACCTGATAGACTCCGTAGCCAATCTGCGGCATTTTAACCCCATTTGAAAGTTTTATTGTTTTCATAATATTCTGCTAATTTATATTTTTAAATATTTAGGCCAAGACCTTCCAACCAATGCTTTACACTCCTTTGTGCTGAATCCTGATTCTCCTGAGCGACTTTGCCCTGAACCGCATGACCTTTCCCGGTCAAAGTGTTGGCTCCGATACATGCTGCTGCAATCTTGCGGTCTGTACCACCCATGCCACTTCCCTCATGCGTGATAAACGGTATTACGGTTTTGCCGTTCCAGTCATGCTTTTCGATAAAGGTGTAAACGCACATCGGCGGATTACCCCACCAGTTCGGATAACCGATGAATATCACATCATAGTCTTCGACATTCACATCGCCCTTTACAGCAGGACGAGCATCTGACTGGAGTTCTTCCTTCGCTATCTCAATGCAATCATTGTAACTATCCTTTGGGTAGCCCTTTTCGGGAACTATCTCAAATGTGTCCGCTCCGGTTGCTTCCGCAATCATATCGGCTAAGATATTTGTATTACCCTTTTCGATGTAACCTACGTTGTAATTCTCACCCGTGTGGGAAAAGAACACTACAAGTTTCTTACCGTCTGTATTCATAATCGTTTTATCTTCTTTATTTGTTTGTTTATCCGAATTGTTTGAGGCACAAGCCGAGAGACAGGAAATCGAGCAGAGTGCGACCAGCACAGTTTTGAGAAACTTTTTCATTTTGCTATGGCTATATTGGAATTAATCATTGGGGAATTTTTCTTTTTCAAGATACCGTATAACCTTTGCCGGAGAACCTACAACAATAGCATGGTCAGGGACATCATGTGTTACTATTGAACCTGCGCCCACAGCAGCATAACGTCCTACGGTGACACCCGGCATTATCGAAGCACCTGCACCTATCCAAGCTCCGCGTTTGATATGAATTGGTTTGCAGAGTAGTAAGTTACGGTCGTACATATCGTGATTGTTGGTTATCAATTGCACATTTGCAGCAATCATTACATCATCGTCGATAGTAATGCCGCCTGCCGACATCATAAGGCACCCCCCATGACTATCACATTTCGCCCAATGTTCACTTCGCGGGAAAGCATCATCGTCAATGGAGCAAACACCATGCTGCCCTCACCGAGATTATCCGGAAAGAGCTCGTGCATTACCTCATTATATTCCGCAGTGTACGGCATTGTATGATTGAGTTTGAAGGTGAGTTGTGCGGTGCGAATTCCATCTGCCTGCCGATCATTATCAGGAACACGTGGATCAATTATCTTTTCTTCCATAATATATTATCTGTTAACTCATTAATTAAATATCCTTTCCATATCACTACCTTGGGCTGGACTTTGAAAGTTTATCTACTCAGGCATAAATCTTTCGTAATTCATAATACTCATCCCAACTTATTTTATCAACCATGTCACAGCCTATAAGCCTATGGATCGAGCGCATCATGTGACAGATAATATAAGTACTATCCATAATTAACTGTTATTTAAGCGATACTACAAAAATAACACCTCCTACGATTACTGATTTTCACAATACGGAGTAAAACTTTCACTATTTTACGTTTTGAAAAATCTCAAGAATTATGCATTACTAACCTTTCGGTAATACCCCTCCTCCGGTGGAGTTCTCTCCGATGATCCAAAGTTTATTTCATGCATGGTGAAGCATTTGTTCAAACTAACACAAAAAAGAGACACTCGACCTGAGTATCTCTTTACGAAGTGACCCTCTGGAGAGGCTCGAACCCACGACCCAATGCCAATTACAGACATGGTGAGGCATTTGCTCTACCACTCACACAAAAAAAAAGAGACACTCGACTTGAGT
>CAMWLY010000107.1 GCA_947175145.1 uncultured Muribaculaceae bacterium
TTATTTATACTTAGTATAGCAGGATGGACTAATTTACATTCGCAAGTAACTACACCTACTGATTCATTAACAAAAGAACTGCAGGAGATTGTAGTCACTGCCAAACAACCTGCGACAAAACTGGTAGGTAATTCTCTCGTATCAACCATTGTAGGCTCCAATCTGCAAAATGCAGGGAATGCTTTCGATGTGCTTCAGCAGCTTCCTATGCTGTCAGTCGAAGATGATGCAGTCATAGTTACTGGCAAAGGCTCGCCATCTATATTCATTGACGGACGTCCCATGCGCGATTATACGGAACTTCGCTCGTTACAGTCGTCAAACATCAAAAGCGTGGAGCTTATTCTTGCACCCGGAGCGCAGTATGAGAGTACCATCGGGGTAGTTCTTAAAATAACTACCCGCAAGAATTTTGTGCGGGGTCTAAGTGCAAGCAATGAAATAGAAGTACGTGCAAAACGCAAATGGTCAGTCACGGATTTACTCGATTTTAGCTACAATTCAGGTAGGTGGGAGCTTTTTGGTACTGGATATTATGACCATGATAACAGTATAATAAAAGGCTCTACAATCAACCATCTATCCTATGATGGGAAACCGACATCAGTCGGTACAACCTTCAACAGTTCATATCCGGAAAACAGCACTTTCGGCAAACTTGGATTTAACTTCTCAGAAAATGGGCAATCGTTAGGCGCATATTACAGGTTTTCCTATTCCCATACAGATCCACTCAATCACGGAACTGAATGGATTGATTCAGAAAAACCGTTGGTACGGGACATTACCGGTGAAGGTAATACAAAGAATCATCTGGTATCCGTATATTACGACAATATTTTCAGAGGCAAATATCATCTTCATTTCGATGGTAATTTCAGAGGAATAGAAAGTGACAGGAACAGTTCTACAGTATATGCGGCTGGCTATCAGCCAGCGGTAAATTCAGAACAGAAAAGGAGCAGCTATCTATGGGCAGGGAAACTATATCTGGATTTACCTTTAGCGGGAGGCGAATTCACTGTTGGTACACAGGATTCGTACACCAAAACAAGACTTGATTATAATATGTTAAATCCAGAAGTCGGAAGTTATATCCCGTCGTCGCTTACGGATGCACAACAGACATCTTTGTCAGCATTTGCTTCATGGGCAAAACAGTTTGGAAAACTCAGTTTATCGGCTGGATTGAGATATGAGTATGTAGATTATCTGTTTACTGTTGATGGAAAGCGAGACGAGAATGTCAGTCGAACTGATAATGCCATAACACCGGATATTTCATTGGGATACTTCTTCAATGAGACTTCAATGCTGAATATCAGTTACCGTATGGCAACAGTCAAACCACCGTATTCTCAATTAACAGGTGGATTAACCTATGCCGGAGAACATGAGATTGAAGGCGGCAATCCTATGTTACGTGATGAAAAGATGCACAATGTTCAGTTATTCGGACAATGGAACGACTTTATGTTGCAGATAGATTATATCCGCAGCCTTGATACATATGCTTTCGTTAAAGAACTTTATCTGGCTCCATCACTACAGATGTTTCTTCATCCTGTCAACGTGAATGTCACCGAACTAAGCACATATCTCATATGGAGCCGTCCGATACGCCGATGGACTCCCGAAATCACTCTCGGTATGTCTAAGCCTTGGATGAAACTCGGTGAGAATATTTATAATAAACCAATTTTATCCTATAGTTTTCAGAATTCCATCACATTGCCGCATCAATTCTATATATCTGCAAATGTTAGAGGACAAGGATCAGGTGATATGCACACCAACCGTTTCGCTGCCTCATGGTTCGTGATGGATATGAGTGTGAGAAAGACATTCTTCAACAAGGCTCTTGCCGTAAAATTTACAGCAACCGATATATTTAATACCCGTAACAATAACTGGAGCATGAATACATACGGTATTATGATGCACAAATACCAAAGCTATGACAGACGTGGAATAACACTGAGCATCCAATATCAATTCCAGCCAAAGAAAAGCAAGTACAAGGGTAAGGCAGCGTCGGAAGCTGAAATGAATCGACTGTAATAGATACAAATTCGACAAACAAAGCAAAAAATTGTATATTAAAGCCGTGGAAGCCGAACTGCGTGACAGACATTATCGCTCTTGAAGATTCGGAGGTAATCGTAATTCCGGCAAAGATATTACGCGAAAAGTTGAACCTCAATCATGCACTTAACATGAACTTGATGATGGGCCTGTTTGAGCAACTGTATGATCAGTTCTTGGAATTTAGGAACTTTCAATAGATGAAAATATAAATCCAAGTTTATAATTCGCCTTCTCCGTGATAATTTCCCAGAGAAGGCGATACTATTTTCCCTCATTCATGCGTAATTTTGTAGGTTATAACTACGAGTACACATGTCTCAATCATCAATGATTAACATTATGCACGGAAATAATATAGATGATTTCTTCATACCTGACAATGAGGTGAAGCTTCCGGAGGAACTTGACTACACCAGGGCGGTCGAGTATATACGCTCGGCAGAGGCTTTTTCCCGCTCCACCTATCAGAGTGTCTATATAATCGACTATTTCAAGCGGAACTTCCTGTATGTCTCGCCTAATCCGATGTTCCTGTGCGGACTGTCACCTGAGCAGATGATGGAGTTAGGCTATCGCTTCTATCTCGAATATGTGCCGGAAGACGAGCAGCAGCTTCTTCTTGATCTGAACCGAGCCGGATTCGCGTTTCAAAGCACCATTCCGGTTGAGGAGCGCAAGGACTGGTATATCCAGTACGACTTCCACATACTCAACGACGGTCACCCGATCCTCATAAACCATAAGCTCACGCCGATTGCCCTGACATCAGACGGGCGTATATGGCTCGCACTCTGTGTGGTGTCCGCTTCCAACCATACCACTCCCGGACATATCCAGATGCACCGTGTCGGGTCTCCTGACTTCTTTGAATATAACAGGATTACCCGCAGATGGGACAAGCGGAGTATGCCGACCCTCACCGATGGAGAGAAGGCAGTCATTACCCTTTCAATACAGGGCTATACCATGACGGAAATAGGCGACAAAATGTGCCTGTCGCCGGAAACCATCAAGAAATACCGTAAGCAGATATTTGAGAAACTCGGAGTTCGCAACATCACAGAGGCCATCATTGCCGCCACAAACAATAAGTTACTCTAAATTCCTGCATAGGTAGAAGCGTGGGTAACGCTTCACCTCCCTGCCGACAGCAATGTTGGCGGCTATCCTCGCACACATATATGCCCCTGTCTTTATGGCAGCCTCACTCGTATTATTCTCCTTTATGGCAGGCAACGCATCGTGTAGCCAGTCGTAACCCTCCACGTTCCAGAACGCGCAGTATCCCGACATATATTCCGCAGTCCATTGCCGGACATTCTGTTTTTCAAGCCAACTCGTGTCATCGCCGGGAAACACCACAATAGCACCGGCACCATCTACGAAGTCAAAGGGATAAATTACCGGAATACTACTTATATCCCTTGCCTGAGAAAGTCCGGATCCGGTATATTCAATCAGAATCCCTTTGTTTTGCCCATTAAAGATTTCGCCTATTTCTACTTCAGCGATATTGCAGAAGTCAAGTTTACCTAATTCCTCCTTAATATATGTGATGAAGTCACCTTTACCGACAATCATTATCCGGCACTCCTTTATCAGCTGTTTTTCTTCGTTTGTCATATCTGTCTATTTTTCTCATTGCAATTGGGCAATCGCGCGTGGAAATCCAGCGCAAGTCGGCTAAAAGCCGGTGCGCGATGCCAACGGCAGAATTATCCACCGCAAAATTAGAATAACTCCAGCCCACATGCCATACCCATTTGGGTATATTTAACTCTTTTGCTCCCAAATTTTCACCCTTAGATGCAAACGTACCCATTTGGGTATGGCGCAAGCCATCTTGTTATTGTAACTTTGCATCATAAAACAAAAAAACTGATTTTTGCATGAAATCGAAATATTCAATATCAGCACTTATATTAGTTATTGCAGTAATCTTTATCTCCTCGTGTTCCAAGACTAAAGGGACAGAAAGAGACCGCAATAGCAATCTGGAAAAAGCTGTGCGGATTCACTATGATGATGTACTTGATATACGCTATATAGGAATGTCCGATAAGATAGAACTTAAAGATGGCAAATTTCTAGGTGTGATTATCTATTCTGTCACTGATTCAATAGGGAATCAGACTAAGAGGATGGCCCGTGTTACAATGAATCATGATTGTACCGAGATTTATTCATGGGAGGAACTATATACTGATTGTCCGCACGATGTGAAATACTTTGTTAAAGAGAACCAGTATGAAGAAAGTATCAATCCAATAGATGGAAGTCTAATCGATGCTGTAATTGAATTGAGGAAACATTAAAGATAACTAAAAAACACGACTAAAAATGAAAAAGATAATCACCATTCTCACGGCTGTCGTAATGGCAGTGACTTCGGGATTTGCCCAAGGAGTAACAGGTAAAGTGGTAGAAGAGAACCACTCGCCCCTCGAATTTGTCAATGTCGTGCTCTTAAACCCAGACACGACATACATGGCTGGTACAGTGACAGATGAAAAAGGAATATTTATGTTTAATAATTTACAGGGTGTTCCTAAATACATAAAAGTATCGTCAATTGGTTATTCAGATAAGACTCTTGACATACCTTCCACCGGTGACTTCGGTGAAATCGTCCTTGAACCAACGACAGTAATGCTTGGTGAAGTTATAGTAAAATCCAACCGTCCTGTCACGGCCATAAAGGGAGATGCTCTTGTTACCACAGTTACAGGTTCTCAG
>CAMWLY010000108.1 GCA_947175145.1 uncultured Muribaculaceae bacterium
GTTAACCGATATACTATACCCGATATTTCTACATTATAGAATTGGTATTCCACTCATAATGTTTCCATTCTATTCATATCTGCATATTGCAATAAGATAATTAAACTCTCATATAAATTAGAGATGAATAAAGCATTAATTTCAGCATGTTTTGCTGTATCAGCAGCTTTGATTGCTCCATCAGTTCAAGCTGCACCTGCGTTTGACACTGATTTCACTCAGGCTGCAGAGAAGACCGTCAACGCGGTTGTGTGCATCAAGAGTTTTACAACCCGTCAGCAGAATCCTTACGGCCAACAGGGCGGATATGACCCTTTCGGCATGTTTGACTTCTTCTTCGGTTCACCCGGTGGGCAGCAGCGCCAGCAACCGCGTCAACAGCAGAAAAAGAAATCTGAGCCTGTGCAATCCGGTCTTGGTTCGGGCGTAATAATCTCTGAAGATGGTTACATTATAACCAATAACCATGTGATAGACAATGCCGATAAGCTTGAGGTTCTTCTAAATGATAATTCTACTTATGAAGCTCGCATAATCGGATCCGATGAAGCTTCTGACCTGGCTCTGCTCAAAATCGATGCCAAGGGGCTGAATCCTATTTCTTTCGGGGATTCTGAATCTGTTAAGGTCGGCGAATGGGTACTTGCTGTAGGTAATCCGTTTGGTTTCAACTCCACAGTTACTGCCGGTATAGTCAGCGCCAAGGCTCGCAGTCTCGGTGCAAATAAGAGCGGTGGAATGTCAATTGAATCTTTTATTCAGACTGATGCCGCTTTAAATCCGGGCAATTCGGGAGGTGCATTAGTAAATCTCGACGGTCAGCTGATCGGCATTAACTCCGCAATATACTCCAACACCGGCAGTTATTCCGGCTTCTCATTCGCCATACCAACCACTATCGTAAAGAAAGTTATTGCAGATATCCGCCAATATGGCTCAGTGCAACGCGCTATGCTTGGCTGCCAAGTTGCCGAACTTGATGCGAAACTCGCTAAAGAAAAAGGTATTACTGTTGCCAAGTCCGGGTGTCTGGTTGTTTCTGTCAACGACACAAGTACTGCAAAAGAACTCGGACTTCAGGAAGATGACCTGATTACTGCAATCAATGGTGTTGAAGTTAATAATTATGCACAGCTCGTAGAGCAGATTAGCAAATTCCGTCCCGGTGATAAGATAACCGTCACATACTGTCGTGATAACAAGATTTATCACAAATCCGGCACTCTCCGCAACTCTCAGGGCAACACCAATCTGACTAAGAAAGGTGATTTCTCGGAACTTGGCTGCGCATTTATGAAGATAAGTGCCGAAACCAAACAGCACCTCGGCATCTCCAATGGCGTACAGGTACAGGGGCTCAAGGGAGGTCCGGTGAAAGACGCAGGTGTGAAAGATGGATTTATAATCACCGAAATAAATGATATGCCTGTAAACTCCAGCGATGATATAGAATATGCTTATAATCAGGTCATGAAATCTGCTGATGATAAGGTATTATTACTTAAGGGAATTTATCCCACAGGCAAGAAATATTTCTATGCAGTGAATCTCGAATAAGGTTGCAAGAAAAGATAAAGAGGGGGACATCGTGGTTACGATGCCCTCTCTTTGCTTTATAACGATTTGTAGGAGAGTTATAAATTTTATAATTTTGTGTTATGTTCAAGAGATTTTTTTCAAAGAAGAAACAGGAAACCCTCGACAATGGTCTTCAAAAGACCAAAGAGGGTGTATGGAGCAAAATATCACACGCAATTGCCGGCAAAAGCAAAGTAGATGAAGAAGTTCTCGATAATCTTGAGGAAGCCTTTATCACAAGCGATGTGGGCACTGACACTACACTTAAGATAATCGAGAGACTTGAAGCCCGGGTTGCTCGCGACAAATATGTAAGCAGCAATGAACTCAGGGAATTATTGGTTGATGAAATCACCGATATGCTCGAAAAGCCTGAAAATAATGCTGAGCTTGAGGATTTCAAATTAGAGCGCAAGAATTCAGACCCCTACGTGATAATGGTGGTCGGAGTTAATGGCGTCGGTAAAACTACCACAATCGGAAAGCTTGCACATCAATATAAGGAAGCAGGCTATAAGGTGGTACTTGGAGCAGCCGATACATTCCGTGCAGCAGCAATTGAACAGCTCGACATCTGGGGTGAGCGTGTAGGAGTTCCTGTTATCAAACAGAAGATGGGAAGTGACCCTGCCGCTGTAGCTTTTGATACAGTTTCATCTGCAAAAGCACAGGGTGCTGATGTTGTGATAATCGACACTGCCGGGCGTCTGCATAATAAAATCGGATTGATGAATGAGCTGACCAAGGTTAAGAATGTCATGAAGCGCGTTGTGCCGGATGCTCCTCAGGAAATTCTGCTGGTGCTTGATGGAAGCACCGGTCAAAACGCATTTGAACAAGCGCGTCAATTTGTAGCAGCAACTGATGTAAATAATCTTGCAGTAACCAAACTTGACGGCACATCAAAGGGAGGTGTGGTAATCGGCATCAGCGATCAGTTCAAAATCCCGGTAAAATATATCGGTCTTGGCGAGGGTGTTGAGGACTTGCAGATATTTCACCCCGCAGAATTTGTAAGATCGCTATTTGGTTCAGCTATCTAATTTATCGTGATAAAAAATCATATTGACATAATTTCGATGGGATGCTCCAAAAATCTCATCGATTCCGAACGTCTGATTCGTCGTATCGAAGCCAAAGGATATAGTGTTACTCACAATCCGGAAACACCACAAGGAGAATATGTGGTGTTAAACACATGTGGATTTATCGGTGATGCCAAAGAGGAATCCATTCAGATGCTTCTTGAACTTGGCAGTCTTAAAGAAGCCGGTGAAATCGGCAATATCGTGGCCATGGGTTGTCTTACCGAAAGATACCGTAAGGAATTGGAGAGTGAATTGCCCGAGGTTGATATGATGTATGGCAAATTTGACTGGGACGAATTCGTTCGTGAATTACCCGACCTGAAAGCAGCCACAAGGCCTGCCGAATGGGAAAGAACACTCACCACTCCCCCCCACTCCGCATATATAAAAATTTCCGAGGGGTGTAACAGATTCTGCGCATTTTGCGCAATTCCGCTAATTACCGGACGCCATAAATCAAGACCTGAAGAGGAAATAATAGCCGAGGTCGGTAAATTAGCTTCTGAAGGAGTAATGGAATTTAATATAATTGCTCAGGACTTATCAAGCTATGGTCTTGACATCTATAAAGAACATCGGCTTGCGCATCTCATCGATAAACTCGCAGATATCGAAGGGGTTGAATGGATAAGGCTCCACTATGCATATCCGGCAGATTTCCCACAGGATATTCTTGATGTGATGGCGCGCAGAAAAAATGTCTGTAAGTATATAGACATAGCCTTGCAACATATCTCAGATAATCAGCTGAATCGCATGCGCCGTCACATCACGCGCGAAGATACTTTATCATTACTCAATACCATTCGGTCAAAAGTGCCCGGGATTAAGATTCGCACTACCCTTATGGTTGGTTTCCCCGGTGAGACAGAACAAGACTTCAACGAACTGATGGAATTTGTCAGAACTCAGAAGTTTGACCGCATGGGTGCATTTGCTTATTCGGAAGAAGATGATACATACGCCGCTCTGAATTATTCTGATGATATAGCTCCCGAGGTAAAACAGCGCAGACTCGATAATCTCATGCAATTGCAGCAGGAAATATCAGAAGAACTTAATGAAGCTCAGGTTGGAAATAAAGTTCGACTGCTTGTAGATGAATATGAGGGGAATACCGCAATATGCAGATCTGAATGGGATTCTCCCGAAGTAGACCTATGTTATAGGGTAGAGAATTGCACTGCTGAACCCGGCAAATTTATAGAAGCTGAAATTATACAGGCGATGCCATTTGACTTTATAGCCCGTCAAATACAATAATATGAATTGGTTCGCATACCGTCTTCCTCATAAATCTTCAATCTGCACAGGAGCTTCCGAGCAAACTATTCAGGGAATTATGCCCGGGGGATTTGCTGTCAGTCCATTTTCCCAAAATGACTTCCCGACATTTACAATCCCTCACGCATCAGATATAATAGACTGGAAACCGGTAAGCTCCGCTCTTTTCCCGAAACTCAGCACTACCCCCTCGGAACATTCAGATGAATTAGAAGAAATTCTCAGACAGATCGAGAATGGTATTATCAGCAAATGCATAGCGGCAACAGTCTTGATAGAACATGGGGATTTTGATCTTAAGTCATGCTTCAACAGACTATGTGAAGCATATCCCTCAGCTTTTGTATTTGCATTTTCCACCTCGATAACCGGCACATGGATAGGCGCATCTCCTGAATTATTACTGAAATACAATGGAGGGAATATATGCACTATGTCTCTGGCGGGCACAAAACCGCTAAAAGATACCGGTAATTGGGATGCCAAAAACATTCATGAGCAGAAACTTGTAACCGACTTTATTACTGAAACTTTAACTACAAAAGGGATAACACCCAAAGTCGGAGAGTTAAAGACAATGTCTGCCGGGCCGGTAAAACATTTGTGCAACATTATTGAAGGCAACTCTAAAAGTTGGCAACACGCTACTGAACTTGCATTGCAACTCTCTCCCACTCCGGCCCTTTGCGGTTTCCCAAGAGATGAAGCGAAAAAGTTAATTAAAGAAACCGAACATTTCTGCAGATCATATTATGG
>CAMWLY010000109.1 GCA_947175145.1 uncultured Muribaculaceae bacterium
AATCTGTTTGCCTCCGAAATATATGTATTCACGCCTCGCGGAGATCTGCTGACGCTGCCGGCTGATTCTACCGTGCTCGACATGGCATTCAGCATACACTCCGACCTCGGTACCCACTGCATAGCCGGCAAAGTTAATCATCGGCTCGTGCCGCTCAATCACAAGCTTGAATCGGGGGATCAGGTTGAGATTATAACCTCAAAATCTCAGAAGCCACAGAAGGAATGGCTCGGCTTTGTCAACACGGCCAAGGCAAGAAACCGTCTTCGCCGCCTGTTAGGGCCGGAGGCCAAGGTAGAGACTCACAATCTTGAGGCCACTATCCGTGTAGTTGGTGAAGATCGTCCAGGCATACTCGGAGAGATGGCATCGACCGTATCACTTAGACTCGGAGTAAATATTACCAATCTGCATATAAGCACCGGTGACGGGAATTTCGATTGTACCATGCAATTGACAGCTTCCAATAAATGCCCGCTGCGCAAAATCCTGTATACACTCACTCAAATCAAGGGTGTGACCAGCGCCCGAACAGTCAAATGAAGTTAACACGCAACCTCATACTTACCAATCTCGGACTTGTGGCCGCGGCAGTGGCGATAATTCTATTCCTGCTGCCCCACGATGACCGCCAGTCATATAATTATGAACTTAACCAGCCCTGGCGCTATCAGCTGCTTACTGCTGATTTCGACATGCCTATACTGCGCGATTCAACCTCGGCCAGAGAGATGCGCGATTCCATCGACAGGGTATTCGTGCCTTTCGTGAAGCGCGATGACCAGATAGCTAAGAAGGCGGTAGCAAAACTATCATCTTCACTTCAGGGGCATGCTTCGGCAGCCGAACAGAGGACTCTGGCTCAACTGATGAGTGCCGCCTATACACGCGGCATCGTGAGTGCAGACATATATGACCGCATACATGGCGGAGCTCACGGAGTCGTAAGAATTGACGATGGCACCGATGCAGAGCATTCAGTGACAACTGTCGATGCTTCAGAGATGCTGTCGCCACCACGCGCATTCAAATTTATTGACTCGGTATACCGCGCGGCTAACCCCAATGCACCGATCAACGATGAAGCTGCCAGAATACTCGGCGAGGCGATTACTCCAAATATCATAATCGACAAGGAGAGTGACTCAAAATATCGCGAGCAGGAATATCTGACCGTCAACGGAGCCATGGGTGTTATCAAAAAGGGTCAGCGAATTGTGGACCGCGGAGAAATAATCACACCGCAGATATTCACCAATCTCAACACCTACACCGAAATAGCGACCCGCAACCACCAGACCGACAACTCCACAACTTACTTTCTGCTCGGCCAGGGTTTATATACGCTTCTCTGCTTTGTAGCGCTCTATGTGTACCTTGGAATCTGCCGCCCGAAATTCCTGGCGAAAACCCGCAATATGGTTTTCCTTATATCATTTATCACGATTTTCGAGGCATTCGCGATTCTGATGTTTGAATTTGTGGGCAATGGCATTTACTTTGTGCCATTTGCTGCAATACCGATAGTAACCGGAGTTTTCTATGATTCCCGCACCGCCATCTTCTCGCTGCTAATCACTGTGATGATTGCCACCCTTGTGGCAGTATTCCCCTTCCAGTTTATATTTATGGAACTGGCGGCCGGTCTCACTGCAGCATTCTCTATCAATAATCTGGAGCGACGCTCGGAGCTGCTGCGCACCGCTATCCTCACCTTTCTGGCCTATGCGGTGTCGTATACCATCAGCCTGCTGATCACCGACGGCAGATTGTCAGGTTTCGACTGGCATCTGATAGGTGCATTCGGAATCAATGCAATTGTGCTATCGTTTGCATACTTCATAATTCTGATTGTAGAGAAGGTCTTCGGCTTCACCTCAACTGTTACACTGGTAGAATTATCGGATATCAACAATAAGTTGCTGAGGCGTCTTGCAGAGGAGGCCCCCGGCACGTTCCAACACTCCATGCAGGTATCCACACTTGCTGCCGAGGCGGCCCGCGCCATAGGTGCCAACACCCAGTTGGTGCGCACAGGTGCTTTATATCATGACATCGGCAAACTCGATGGCCCCATTTTCTTCACCGAGAATCAGCATGGTGTCAACCCACACACAGGTCTGAATCCGCAAACAAGCGCCCACAAGATTATCTCTCACGTGACATCGGGCCTGGCTATAGCCCAGCAGGCTAAACTCCCCGAAGTGATTCGACACTTCATCACCGAGCATCACGGGCGCGCCGTGACACGCTACTTCTATAATACCGCTGTCAATGAGAATCCGGACGGAGAGGTAAACCGCGAGGAATTCACTTATCCCGGCCCTAATCCCCACAGCCGCGAAACTGCTATCCTCATGATGGCCGACAGTGTGGAAGCCGCATCGCGCTCTCTGCCACAATATTCTCCCGAGGCCATAGATAAGTTGGTTGATAAGATTATTGACACCCAGGAGAAGGAGGGACTCTTTAACGAATCTCCCATATCATTCCGCGATATACAGACCATCAAGGATACATTTAAGAAGAGACTTTCGACAATATACCATTCGCGAGTAGCATATCCGGATTTAAAGAAAGGTAAGGAGCAGGATAAAGTGAGTCAGGACTGATTGTTGCCGGGGTGCAAAAATAATTTTTCTTTCTCAGGCGTTTTATAATGAGAGGGTCTTAATCCTCTCATAAAAACTATCGCAAATGCTCACATTTCTGATTATCCTGGCTGTGGCATTGTGGCTATGTTCGCTATGGTGTCTCTATGGTCGTCAGCTTATAGCTCCGGCTCTATCATACTGCGCGCTTCTGGTGCTAAGTTTTGCAAAAACATCTGCGGGATTTCGCTTACTTCCGCTCAATGCCACTATACTTACGGTTTGGCTTGCGATAAGCCTTGTGGTAATGATTGCGGTTATACTGCAATCGGAGCCTATGCGCAGGCAGACACGCGGCATGACCTGGATAATTGCCGGCGCTATCACCGGCATGATAGTCGGTCTGGTGCCAATATCTTCTACTTTCGCGCTCTCTACTCTCTATACCACCATGATATGCGGCACTCTGGCAGGCACCGCCCTCGGATTTCTGGTATATACCACCACCCGCAGCGGTGAGGGAGTGAAACCGGGTTCAGGACACTTCTTCCAATACCTGCTCGCCAAGGGATTCCCTACCGCTATCACCGTAATGATGCTCGGTGTGGCACTTGTGTTGCTCCTGGCCATGAATAATGTCAATGCCCTTTAAGCCACATGAAATTACTACGATATATACTCCCGATATTGATACTGACCGCTCCGGCGATTGGCATGGTTGCGCAGTCGAAACCGGCTGCCGATAATTCAAAGCGTAAGATAAAAGTCGAGAAACCCGACCTCGAAGAGGTGCGCAAAGCAACCCTCGACCCGAAAAGTCCATATTATTTCCCGAAACTGAAAGCGAAATATGAGACTAACGATACTACAACCATGACTCCGACTGACTTCCGCTATTTCTATCTGGGATATATGTTTCAGGAGGATTATGACCCCTATCGTGAATCTCCATATTCACATGTGACTGATGAACTTCGCGCCAAACCGACCCACACCAAAGAGGAGATTGACACTATAACCAAATATGCGCAACTCGCGCTTCAGGACAACCCGTTTGATCTGCGCCAGATGTCATTTCTGGTGCATGTGCTCAAAGAGAAGCGCAAAGATATGCGCGCCAAGATATGGGAATACAGACTTGAGCATCTGCTCGGAGCGGTCAAGAGCACCGGCACCGGAGATTCTGTGGAAAATGCCTGGTATGTCATGTATCCCTCGCATGAATATGATATGGTTCAGCTTCTCGGCTATGAGGCCACAGATGCCCAGTATATCGAGCCGGGATATGATTATCTGGTGGTTCGACCTGATGAGAGCGATAAACGCAAACGAGATAAATCAGCCGAGGGATTTTATTTTAATGTGATGGTCCCCCAACAGCAATATGAACTCAAACACCCCGAATAAAACCCGGGATATTATAAAAGAATAAACATAAACTATGGAAGATAAAGTAAAAGTAGGACCCGGCATGTTTGTCGAATATTCCTACAAATTATATGATGATGCCGATGGCACCCTGCTATTTGAGACTCCTGAGAAGCAACCCGACATGATGATATACGGAGTATCACAAGAGGTTCTTCCGGGACTTATAGTAGCGATGGAGGGTCTGACAGCAGGCGATAAATTTGGTGTAACACTTCCTCCGGCTGTTGGCTTCGGCGAATACAGTCAGGAGAATGTGGTGGAGCTTGAACGCGAAATTTTCGAACGCGACGGCGAGTTAGCTCCCGAAGTCAAGGAGGGTGCTTTGCTCCCCATGATGACTGCCGAGGGTTTCCGCGTGCAGGGTAAAGTAATAGAGGTTGGTCCGAAGATGATCAAGATGGATTTCAACCACCCCTTTGCCGGCAAGACAGTTCGCTTCGATGGCAAGATAGAAACCGTGCGCCCGGCCACACCCGAGGAATTAAAACCGACAGGGGGCTGCTGTGGGGGTTGCGGCGGAGACAGCTGCAATCATGACGGCTGCAACAATGATGGTTGCGGCGGCGGAGGCTGCTGCCACTGATAATTGTTTATTGTAATGGATAATCGAGTAGGAGGTAAACACTAATCATAGGTGTTTATCTCCTACTTTCGTGTTT
>CAMWLY010000110.1 GCA_947175145.1 uncultured Muribaculaceae bacterium
CCGCTTTTCGGTGCAAATTTAACCCTGTTTTTATCAAATTCCAAATTTTTTACTAAAAATAATACAATATTATTTTAGTTAAATATACTTTTCAGATTAAACAGCGTTATTGTGCGCGATATTTTGATTATATTTGCATTTAATGAGGGTTATAATCAACCCTCTAAACCATGAAAACAGATGTGGCCTTTTGTGCCCCGACCTATGAATAACCCGCTATGGAAATTATAAATTTTGCAGATACGCCCAGTCTGGTAAGCCGGTATATGATGGAGATGCGCGATGTGCAGGTGCAGGGTGATCCCCTGAGATTCCGTACCAACCTGGATCGCATCGGTCAGATTATGGCCTATGAAATCAGCAAGCGCCTTGATTACAAGGATACAACAATCTCCACCCCTTTGGGGGAGTGTGTGTGTCAGGAACCGGCAGATAAAATTGTGCTCGCCACTATATTGAGAGCCGGACTCCCTTTCCATCACGGATTCCTCTCTTATTTCGACCGTGCGGAAAATGCTTTTGTTTCCGCCTACCGAAAATATAAGGAGAAAGGTGATTCATTTGATGTGCTCATAGAGTATATGGCTTCACCATCGATCGAGGATAAGACACTGATACTTGTCGACCCGATGCTGGCCACAGGCAGTTCTATGGAGCTGGCATATCGTGCGCTGCTTCATAAAGGCACTCCGGCCAAGATTCATCTGGCTTCTGTCATCGCCTCGAAACAAAGTGTGGAATATGTGAGACAAAATTTCCCGGAAGATACAGTGCTCTGGTGCGGAGCTATTGATGATGAAGTGAATGCCCACTCATATATAGTACCCGGATTGGGCGATGCCGGAGATCTTGCCTACGGAATCAAGGAATGAGAATAGAGACCATCGACATAGTAGATTTCAAAAACATACATGAGGCTCGGCTGGATTTTTGCAACGGAGTCAATTGTTTGTTAGGTCGCAACGGCATGGGCAAGAGTAACCTGCTGGAAGCGATTTATCTACTGAGCATGGCCCGCCCTCTGCGTTCGGTGCCGGAATCGGCGCTTATATCGCACGGCAGCGATTCGCTGATAGTCAAGGGGGATTATGAGTCCGATGCCGGCAGTCGAGAGTCAGTGAGTTGCGGAGTTGTGCGTGGCAAAGGGAAAACCATGCGCCGCAACGGCAAGGAGTATCAGCGCATCTCGGAGCATATCGGCAGGTTCCCGATAGTAGCCGTGACACCGACTGATTCCGAGATAGTCACCGGCAGCGGGGAGGTGCGCCGCCGCCTTATGGATATGGTGATTTCACAGGCAGACCCGGCGTATCTGGCCTGGCTTATACGCTACAACCGCGGACTTGAGAGTCGCAACAGAATGCTTCGCGCCGGAGTGCGCGACAAGCTGCTTTATGAGTCTGTGGAAACCGGTATGGAGCAGGCGGCAGCCGCGGTTCACGAGGCTCGCAGCCTTTGGACTCAAACAATCCGCCCGTCGTTCTCGCGGTTCTACTCCGCTATATCGGGTGATTCCGAGGAAGCTTCGCTGGATTACAGAAGTGTGCTCCATGATAAATCTCTCGCTCAAGTGCTTGAAGAACATCGGGCCAAGGATATCGCTCTCGGTTTCACCTCGGCGGGCCCTCACCGCGATGATCTGATAACCAGGCTTGGCAGCTACTCGATGCGCAGTATCGGAAGCCAGGGACAAGTCAAGACATTTACAATAGCGCTCCGGTTGGCTATCTTTGATTATTTCCGAAGCCGCCGGGGTGAAACGCCTATACTTCTGCTCGATGATATATTCGATAAACTCGATTCCACCCGTGTGGGTCGGATTATCTCTGAAGTGAGCGGAGCTGATAATTTCGGACAAATTTTTATAACAGATACAAATCGTGAACATCTCGATGAAACGCTTGCCGGCCTGAAGTCGGAAAGTCGCCTTTTTGAGGTTTCGGAGGGTAATTTCAAGGTGTTATGAAGCGCTATGACCCGCAATCACTCGGCGATGTGATGAGAGAGACTATCGAACGCGCCGGTATGGCCGATCTGCTATACGAGGCAAGGGCTGTCAATGCATGGCCCGCCGTGGTAGGTCCGGAAATAGCTGCCCGCACTGCGAGACCGCATGTGCACCGCGGCTTGATGACGATTGCGGTGCGCAATGCATCGCTGCGCCAGGAACTCAATATGTGCCGCTCGCAACTTAGGCGTCATCTGAACGAGTCAGTGGGTCGCGACGTTATAAAAGAGGTGAGATTTAAATAATAGTAATATGGATCCCAATACACTGCCGCCGTTGTCGGAGTTCAAACATTCGGTCGATGTGCAGATTCGGTTTAATGATATCGACATTCTCGGCCATCTCAACAATACCGTTTACTTTTCGTTTTATGACACGGGCAAAGCCTATTTCTTCGAGCATATACTCGGAGGAGATATTGACTGGCGCCGCGTGGAGTCGGTAATCGCCAATGTGGATTGCGCATATATGCAGTCCATATATTTCGGTCAGCGGCTTCAGGTGCGCACCCGGTGCATGGAAATTCGCGAGAAGAGTTTCCGGCTGCAGCAGGTTCTTGTGGATCCTGAAACCGAAACAATCCACTCTGCGGCCGAAACAGTGATGGTCTGCTTCGATCCGGCGACAAAGAAATCGAAGGAAATTCCTTACAACTACCGCACAGCTCTGGTTAAGTCCATGAATAATTGAATTATTCTGACAATAGATGACCTGAATCAGGGTTTGCCTGCTCTATATCCATGTAAATAAAACTGAACACAGATGAAGATAGAATTACCATTTGATTTAGCGGCTCTTGCGGCTGCCGATATAACTCTGGACCGCGCTCTTAAAATTCGCAAGGAGAGTGAAGCTCTATATGCCGAAGAGAAATATGAGGAGGCATTGGCCAAAACCATTGAAGCACTGCGCGAACTGCGTAACCATTCAGATTTTTCAGACCGTGATTTTAAGTCGGTGCTTGTTATATTGCTCTTTGATCTCTCTGAAACCCACTTCATGCTCAAGGATTACAAGCAGAGCGAGAAGGAGTTGGAAACTCTTTTCAAGGTTCTTGAGTCACTGCTCAAGGAGGATAGCGATATATTCGGTCCGATGCATGTGCTTGCTATGGAGTTGTCGACCCGGATACTGCGATCGCGTAAGAAGACTCTGGAGCTGCTTGCCAAGCAGCAGATTAATACCGGAGTGCTTTATGAGAAGGTGAGCGCCGGCATGGCAGCCGCTACCGACAAACTTGTGGAGTCACTGCGCAAGGGTGCCGAGATGATGGCGCAGACCGGTGATTACCGCGGAGCGGTGAGATTCTATATGGAGGCTATAAAACTTGCCAAGAAGCGCACAGGCCGTGTGACTCGTCGCGAAGTTCGCATGACAGTCGATATGGCCAAGGTTATGCTGCACTCGCGCAGTGAAGCGGCGCGCGCACGGCGTCTGCTCGACGCGGTGCTCCCTCATGCCGTAGCCATGGAAAATGTGGAACTCGAACAGGAGATTCTTTCGCTCCTTGAGCGGATTGATTCCACCGAGGATCATGAACCGATGTGGAAGGCATTTTTCGATAAAGTGCAGCGTGCAGCCAAGGAGACTTATCGCAAAGTGCGCGGCGAATCGGCTGATGGCGCGGATAAAGATGAAGCTGATATAAAGGAGGATCCAAAATGAGCACAGTTCTGAATACTAACGGCACTGCGCTTACTGTGCCTGAAATCAGCGATAAGGCAGCTTTCAAATGCGCTGTGTTTACTGCCGAATGGAATGAAAAAATCACTCATGCTTTGCGTGACGGTGCCATCGAAGTTTTGCGCAAGGCCGGTGTCGAAGATTCGGCACTCTTCGTGCAGAGTGTTCCCGGCACTGTAGAGCTTGTAAATGCGGCTGCTATGGCTGTACGTTCTATGCCCGACCTCAAGGCCATCATAGTGCTGGGGTGTGTGATTCGCGGAGATACTCCGCACTTTGATTATGTGTGTCAGATAGCATCGCAGGGGGTGGCTACACTCAATGCAGAGGGACGCGCACCTGTGATATTCGGTGTGCTCACCGTAGATACCGAGCAGCAGGCCATAGACCGAGCCGGCGGCTCTTTGGGCAATAAAGGTGCTGAAGCGGCGGTCGCAGCCATAAATATGGCCAACTTGCACACCACTGCCACAGCTTTAAGATTCGCTTCCTTCAGAGAATAATAAAGGTTATAGCATAAATTAAAACACCTCTTAGCGATGTCGGTAAGAGGTGTTTTGGTTAGTTCGCCCGACATGGGCATAGTCTAACGGGTGCAAGTCCCGAGCGC
>CAMWLY010000111.1 GCA_947175145.1 uncultured Muribaculaceae bacterium
GGTATCGCCTCCGATGCCTTGTTTGGTCACGAGCACGCAATAACTCATGTCGGAACCTCGACCCACACGCCCGCGCAACTGATGCAGTTGCGATAATCCGAATCGCTCGGCATTCTCTATAATCATTACCGATGCGTTGGGCACATTTACTCCAACCTCGATTACTGTGGTCGCTACAAGTATCCGGGCCTCTCCCGATACAAATTTCTGCATCTGAGCGTCTTTGACATCAGGTTTCATGCGGCCGTGAACCATGCAGACTTTATATTCGGGAAACATTCCGCTTATTCTTTCGAATCCGGCTTCCACACTTTTGAGTTCCAGCTTGGGATTCTCTGTGATAAGCGGATAGACCACATAGACCTGGCGCCCTGCCCGCAGCTCGCGTCCCATGAGTCTGTTGACATCCATACGGGCGTCATCATATCGCAGCAAAGTTGTAACCGGTTTGCGACCGGGGGGCAGCTCATCGATTACCGACACATCGAGGTCTCCATATACAGTCATGGCTAAAGTTCGCGGTATCGGAGTGGCGGTCATCACAAGCACATGGGGCGGCGTTGAATTTTTCCCCCACATTTTGGCTCTTTGAGCCACACCGAACCGGTGCTGTTCGTCGATAACCACAAGCCCGAGTCTCCTGAAGTTTACAGAGTCTTCGAGCAGCGCATGGGTGCCTACCAGAATATCAAGACTTCCATCGAGCAGACCTTCATGAATCTCCTTGCGCTCCTTGGTTTTGGTGCTTCCGGTCAGCAATCTGACATTCAGCCCTATATCTTTTGCCCAATTGCTCATGGTCTCATAATGCTGAGTGGCCAGAATTTCAGTCGGAGCAATAATCGCACCTTGGAATCCATTGTCGGCAGCCATAAGCAGACTCATAAAAGCAACCATCGTCTTACCCGAACCGACATCCCCCTGCAGCAGTCTGTTCATCTGCCGGCCGGTGCGCATATCTTCACGAATTTCGCGCAGCACTCTCTTTTGTGCACCGGTAAGTTCAAAGGGTATGCAATCCCGGTAGAAACCATTGAAATATCCTCCGATTTTACTGAAGTTGTGGCCACGAATCCTGCGACTCCTGGCGCGTGCAAATCTCAGTATATGAAGCTGCAGATAAAACAGCTCTTCAAATTTCAGGCGTTCTCTCGCTTTCTGCAGGGATTGTGGATTATCCGGCTGATGTATCTGGTGGAGAGCATCTTGAAGTGACATTAGCCTAAATGCCACAACAATCTCCTCTGGCAGTGTCTCCTGAATATTGTGGAATTGAGGATTATCGAGCAGAGAGCGTACCAGTCGCGATATAAATTTGGGAGAGTAGCCGGCTTTGCGGAATTTCTCGGTGATATTGTATACACCTTCGAATCCGGTCAGCGGCTTCTGCGGGTCATATTTCGAAACTTCGGGGTGCGACATCTGATAATCCCCGCGATAAAGCGCGGGCTTCCCGAAAAGCACATAATCCGCCCCTGTCTTATAAGCATCTTTTAGTGCATTGACCTTTGAAAACCACACGCACTGCATCAGCTGCCGACCATCGCTGAATAATGCGACAAGTCTTTTGCGTGCACCTTCTCCTTCGACAGCCATGCTTATGAATCTCCCTCTGACCTGAACGTGAGGCATCTCTCCGTGAAACTCGGATATATTGTAAAAGCGGCTTCTATCTATATGACGGAATGGGAAATAGTAAAGCAGATCGCGAAAAGTCCGCAATCCAAGTTCTGAGTCGAGAAGCTTGGCACGCTGTTCGCCAACTCCCTTCAAAAATTTTATGTCGGTGTCGAGAAACAAATCTACTGTGATTTTAGGCGGGTATTCAAGATGGTTTCCGCAAGAGCGAAATCGTGGGGATTGGTGACCTTGAAATTATTGACATCACCTTCATAAAGAGCTATGCCGATACCTAAGGCATCTACCCTTGAGGCATCATCGGTATACTCAGGCTTGTCAGGAATCCGGTAAGCCTCATGCAGCAATCCGGCTTTAAATATCTGCGGCGTTTGCACAACCTTGTAATTTTCGCGATTCACCGCCCTGGAATCCCCATCGGAGCTGACTGACCTCAAGGAATCTGTAACCGGTACTACCGGAATTGCGGCATCACGCTCCGCCGCAGTTGCCCAACCTCGGGTAATCACTTCGGGCGATATGATAGGGCGTGCCGCATCATGCACTGCTACAAGAATATCCTCTTGGTCGGGAATCAGTGAAAGTGCGTTTCTTACGGACTCCGCACGTGATTTACCTCCATTTACGAGAGTAATATCGCGAATATTAAATTTCTCGGAGAGAGATTTTTGTAAATTTTCCCAGTGAGTTCGCCAGGCAGGGTTTATAGCTATAATAATAGATGTGTCGGCGTCAGCCTTAATAAAAGCCGACACTGACCACCATAACATAGGAATGCCCAGCAGTTCGACGAACTGCTTGGGCATTTCACTGCCGGCCCGACTCCCGGAGCCTCCGGCTACTATAATTGCGTATTTACGCATACGCTTTATCATAAGTTGACTATTGAATCACATGTTCATGCCACCATCGACCTGAATAACCTGGCCGGTAACATAGCTTGACATATCGGAAGCGAGGAAGAGTGCCACATTGGCTATATCCTCGACCTGACCGCCGCGACGCAGAGGAATTTTCTTGCACCAGTCAGCGCGAACTTCATCGGGCAAAGCTGCAGTCATGGCAGTTTCGATAAATCCGGGTGCGATCGCATTGGCGCGGATACCGCGTGAGCCAACCTCCTGTGCGATACTCTTGGCAAGAGCTATCAGACCTGCTTTTGAAGCAGCATAGTTTGATTGGCCGGCGTTACCGTGCACACCAACTACAGAGGCCATATTGATGATTGAACCCTCTTTCTGGCGCATCATGATGGGGAGCACTGCGTGAATGTAGTTGAATGCGGATTTCAGGTTTACACCGATTACCGCGTCCCACTGCTGCTCGGTCATGCGGAGCATAAGGCCATCTTTGGTGATACCGGCATTATTAACCAGTATGTCGATGTGTCCGAAATCTTTCTTTATCTCAGTGACAACTTCTTCGGTAGCTGCGAAATCAGCTGCGTTGGAAGCATATCCTTTGCATTTCACACCAAATGCCGCGATTTCCTCTTCGGTCTTCTTGCCGTTTTCATCAATTACCAGGTCAGTAAATGCGATGTCGCAACCCTCTGATGCAAATTTTTTGGCTATCTCTTTGCCGATACCGCGTGCAGCACCGGTCACAATGGCTACTTTGCCTTCAAGCATTTTCATGAGCTATAGATATTTATTTGTTGTTTCAATTATTATCGCGGACTTTAAGTCCATTGAGTATCAATTCAGTGATAACCGAGGCCATCTGCTCCTTCTCAAATCCATATTCGGACATATTATTGCGAATATAAGGCACATCAAATCCGGATATGGCAGTGGTGATGATTATGGCGGTTTTCTTAATGTGCGGCACATTAAATTCGCCAAGCACCATGCCCTCGTGTAAAATCTTCATCAGAAGTTTAATCTCCTTTTTGGAGATTACCGCGCGGGCTCTGTCGACCTTGCGGACATCGCGAAAGAATGCAGCCCTGAGCGAACCGTTGCGAGCCACTATCTGCCGCATCAGCTCAAGGCGAGCATCAATATATCTTCGGAGCTTCAAGGCCGGGTCGGCCGGTTGGGCCACTATTTCGCTGAGCTTGCTCACCAATTCGGCACTCTCGGAATCAATGACAGCGTTGAATATTTCACGTTTGCTCTTGAAATATGTGTATATTGTGCGGCGACCTTTCTCTGATGCAGCTGCGATATCATTCATGGTAGTATTCTCAATCCCCTTTCTGGCAAAAAGGGAGCGGGCTACTTCTATGAATTTATCGCGGGTTTTGGTAACCATAGTATTATTACCTACAGGGTTAAAGGTGCATTCAATCGCGAAATTAGCAAAAATTATTGAATTCGCAGACTCCGGCATCGCATTTTATCTTTCATCACACGTGCCACGCTCTATTTATTCAATCTCACACCTCATTTTAGTATAAGCATTTTTTTTGCTAAATTTGCGCTTACAGCCGGATTATAACAACCGGATAGCAGTTAAGCGTATGATTATAGAGAAAATTAATGCGCTCCGCGAGCAAATAGAGGCTGCAAATGCCTCAAATATGGAGCAGGTGGAGCAGTTGCGTGTAAAATATCTTAGCAAAAAAGGTGCTCTGAATGCATTGATGGCCGATTTTCGTACAGTTCCGGCTGAGATGAAAAGAGAAGTTGGTCAGAAAATCAATGAACTTAAGAC
>CAMWLY010000112.1 GCA_947175145.1 uncultured Muribaculaceae bacterium
CCTTTGGCCACAGCGTGCAGCGGATCATCGGCAATCTTGAATTCAATTCTGATTTTGTCGGTGAGCCTCTTTGCAAGTCCGCGAAGCAGTGCACCGCCTCCGGCGAGGTAGATTCCATTGCGCACTATGTCGGCATACAATTCCGGTGGAGTCTGCTCCAGGGCGGCCAGAATAGCATTCTCCATCTTGATGATTGTCTTGTCGATGCAATGTGAAATTTCCTCGTAAGTCACAGGTACTTCCATTGGCAATGATGTCATTCGGTTGGGACCTGTCACAATGTATGGTTCCGGAGCATCTTCTTCGAGAACCGGAAGCGCGGAACCAACATTGATTTTGATCTTTTCAGCCATGGTGGTGCCGACCTTGAGATTATGCACACGACCCATGTGCTCCTGAATATCAGCAGTCAGATCATTGCCGGCTATGCGGATACTCTTGTTGCTGACTATACCTCCGAGCGATATTACTGCGATTTCAGTGCTACCTCCACCTATATCCACAATCATGTTGCCGTCAGGTGCTTCTACATCAAGACCGATACCGAGGGCTGCAGCCATAGGTTCATAAATCATATAGACATCTCGGCCACCGGCATGTTCGCTTGAGTCTCTGACTGCACGAATTTCCACCTCTGTCGAGCCGGAAGGTATGCATACAACCATGCGAAGAGATGGTGAAAACCATCGACGCTTGGAGCTTACCATCTTAACCATGCCGCGAATCATCATTTCAGCAGCATTAAAGTCAGCGATTACTCCATCGCGGAGCGGACGAATAGTCCGAATGCCCGGAGGTTCCTTACCCTCCATCTGGTGTGCCCCCTCACCGACAGCCAAAAGCTTGTCGGTCTTATTCTCAATGGCAACCACACTGGGCTCGTCTACGACTATCTTGTCGTTATGAATAATGATGGAATTGGCTGTGCCAAGGTCCATCGCAATTTCCTGTGTGAATGAAAATAATCCCATTTTACCTTAAAATAGATTTTATATTGCCTTAATTCTCATACGCATGATTTTATGTCCTAATATCGAAACAAATATCAGCGTGTGATTTTTTGGCTTCTATCAAAATGCAAAATTAAACTTTTTTACTATTATGCGCAATATTTGTTATATTCAACTCTGCGTATTTTTTTACAATTCCATCACAATTCTGTCTGAGTGCGACTGATTAATTCTTTTTTATTAATTTTGTGCCATGCGCATCAGATTATTATTGATATTGGGAGTAGCATTGCTTGCGTCTTCTCTGTGGAGTGCTCCCGAGTTACCGGTAGTCAATGTTGCCGGTAGCAATTATTATATGTATACAACCCGTAAAGATGAAACGCTTTTCGGAATAGCCCGGCAATTCGGTTGGGATGATAAGAAGCTTCAGGAATTTAATCCCTCTGCCATATCACCCCTGCGTAAAGGTATGCGTATTTTCTATCCTGTATCAGATGAAGGTCAGGTTTTGGAAACCCCGGTAAACCGGGATCCCGTAAATGTAAAAGGTGGAAAGTATACAATACGCAAAGGACAGACTTTATATGGGGTTGCTAAGCGTAACAATGTGTCGGTTGCTGCTATCATGAAGCTCAACCCCGGCATTTCAGCTACCAATTTTAAAGCCGGAGCGGTAATATTACTTCCCCCTGCCGGAACAGGAATTACTCAGCAAATTGAAAAAGACACCACAGTCAAGGTTACTTCAGTGACCTTAGTCAAGGCTAAAAAAGATGATACTTGGTCAAGTATTGCATCAGAAAATGGTATTTCGGCCGATCTGCTCAAAAAAACTAACCCGAAGATTCACAGTGTGCGCAACAAGGGTGTAATCGCCGTTCCGGCTCTCGATACAATTACCACTGAGCGGACTGTAATGAAAGGAGACCCACGCGAGGTGACCGATGAGGGATTGAACGCTATATATGGTGAAGTTCATGGTGTCAATCTTGATGATTCGCCGGTTAAGATGGCAGTATTACTGTCAAGTCGCGGTTCAAAAATGGAAACCGAATTTGTGCGTGGAGTGTTTGCTGCTCTCGATAATTTAAAAAGATCCGGCTTAAAGTGTAATATCAAAGTCATTGATGAAAACCAATCAAACTCCAATGTAATTACCCGGCTTGATGAGTTTAAGCCTAATGTGGTGCTTGTCGGATCTGAGCAAGGTATACCTTCGTATATTGCCGATTATGCTGCCGTAAGTCTCACTCCGGTAGTATCTGCCTTTGATGTAAAAGGAAATCAATACGAGGATAATGCATGGCTTGTGCAACTGCTCTCTCCATCTACGATATTTAATGAGAATATAGCATCATATTCTGCAAAAAAATGGGGTGACCGAATATTGATTTTTGCAGGTACTGAAGATCCGAATGATATGCTTGCCCAGTGTCTGAAAGATAAGTGGGATGCGAAAAAAATTCGCAAAGTTGATATCAGCGAATTAAAACCTGACTATTTTATCGAGCAAAATGATTATTTGGTATATAGTTATCCGGTTAAGAAAGAGGAGGTTTCTTCACTTGTAAGCAAGATTGCCGATGCGCGAGAGGAGCTTCCATTTATAAATATAAGTGTTCTTGGTCGACCAAATCTGATAGTCATGGAGGAATCCATGGCCGAGAACTTCGGACGCGCAGAGCTTTATCTTCCGACACGCTTTTATATAGATAGAGAATCTCTGGAATATCGCGATTTTCTGAATTCATATAAAACACTGTTTGAACGCGAACCGGTTAAATCAGTGCCTCTGTATGCAGCTATGGGTTATGATACAGCCGGTTATTTCCTGGAACAACTCAGTAAGTCATCGGGAGATTTAAATAAATTCCGACCTTCTCAGCGCACAGTTCAGAGCTTATTTGATTTCAAGCGTCCCGAAAACTGGAGCGGATTTATAAATCCACCTGTATATATGATTAGATACGGAATCGGTGGATATGTGACAAAAGATGTGGTCAGTGGAGATGAATAACCCAATTAGAGTCTCTGAGAATATGAAGTGCTTGAAGATTATATCCTTGCTCGTTATGCTCACGGCCGCATTTGCCAATGTGAATGCTCAGACACATTACGAATCAAAAGTTTATATAGGAGGTCATGGAGGTGTGAACCTATCACGGGTAATATTTACTCCGGATATAGATCAGCAGTTTATAGTTGGAGGAAATTTTGGCATAAATTTCCGCTATATAGAAGAGAAACATTTCGGGTTTATTGTAGAAGCCAACTGGGAGCAGAGAGGGTGGAAAGATGATTTTGAAGAGTTAAATTATGCTTATTCTCGCACAGCCAATTTTATACAGGTGCCCTTTCTCGCTCATATCTATTTTGGTCGGCGTGGAAAGTTTTTTATAAATCTCGGTCCATCTGTCAGTTTCTTTGTTGGAGAGAGTACCAAAGCTAATTTTGATTGGAAAACATCTGTGTCAAATCCCGATTTCAAGAATCGTTTTACTTCTCATTATTTTGAGCCCATTCACTCTAAAGTAGATTATGGCATTTCAGGCGGCTTAGGTGGAGAATTCAGTATTAATCCTAAAAATTCGATTTATCTCGATGCCCGCTTCTATTTCGGTCTTGCGAATTTAGTAAAATCCGGACGTACGGATCCTATTCGCGGTTCAAATCCGATGACAATCTCAATCTCTGCAGGTTATTGGTTCAAAATCAAATAGCTGAATAGCGTATAAAATAATATATTAGGCATCAAGCAAGCGCTTGATGCCTATATATTATGGGGGTAATATCGAGAAGATTATTTACTTTGGTTTTTCACATTTGCCTGAGCTGCATTTTGGGCTTTCTGTGCCATGCGTTTGGGATTGCCGGCTTTACCCTTACGATCAATCTTCATGTTGTGACGGGGAACTTGATTTACATAATTCTCAGTGAGGAATTGAATAAATTGATCCGCAGTAAGCACTGCTTTGAGGTCTGATAGATATTTGCGGTTTATTTCCTTGCCGGCATTAGCGTTGAAGGTAAATGTGGTATCTCCATTTTCACGAGCCTGACGGGCCTGATTCATGAGTTCGCGACGTGATACTTCGCGTGCTTCGTTCAATGCCTGAATTTGCGACATCTGTTCCTGAGTCAGATTCAGACTCTGCAAAATCTCAGCTTCATATGCGCCGCGGTTTTCGGGGTGCTTTGCATACCTTTTGCCTGGTTTGCCTTTAATACCGTTTTTATCGCAACTGGGAACTACAGCGCCTTTGCGGCACTCCTTTTTATCTGATTTGCATTCTTTTTTGTCT
>CAMWLY010000113.1 GCA_947175145.1 uncultured Muribaculaceae bacterium
TTATAAATTATCGCGGAATTATTAAAATGTATGAAACGGTTTGCTATCGGTTTAGTGTATGTTCTTTTTTCTGCGGCTGCCATAATGGCTGATTCAGAAAATACAGATTCGATATCATCTCAGGAACTTGATGAAGTTGTGGTGCAGGGGAGAACTCAGCGGGTGATTAAATTCGGTGTAGAATATATTCCGGATAAAAAGACCAAAAAAACGGCCATTGATGCCACAAACCTTCTGCTTCACATGCAGATTCCCCAACTATCGGTTGATCCGTCCACAGCTAAGGTGCAGACTGTTTCCGGTAAAGATGTAGCCTTTTATATTGACTATGCCCCGGCCACAGAGCAGGATTTATCCGGACTGAGGCCTGAAGATGTGTTGCGCGTTGAAGTGCTTAATTATCCCGACGACCCGAGATTCGAAAGCGCCCCGCATGTGGTCAATTTTATAATGGTTCACTATGAATGGGGCGGATATACAAAATTGTCACTAAACGGGAATACATTATCGCAAAATACATTGCAAGGTGAAGTGTATTCAAAATTCGCATACAATAACTGGACCATAGATGCTAACGCCAGTGGTTTCGGTAAATGGAACAATCACTACCGGGCAGAAGATACCCAATTGTTTAAGGATATATACTATGATGATCAGTTTTATAAAGAAATCAGACGTCATAGTGTATCCGGTGATGACTATTCAGCCAGATCTAATTCTCAATGGGCGAGTGTCAGGGTTGCTTATAGCTCCGATAATAAGTATATTCAGCATATCGTCTCTTTTGGCAGACAGGCGATGCCGGATATGCATAATTCGTCACTTGTAACTTATACCCCACTGATAATACCTGACACCGGGAGTAAGGATAAATCATGGAGCCAGTCTATCTATCCACGAGTAAGAGGATATTATCAGTTTTTTCTTCCGAAAGGCAACTCTATTGTGGGTAGCTGGAATTTCATGTATGGAAGAAATAACAGTCATTCATTTTATCGGTTAGGGGATATGCAGCCCATTGTAAATGGTAATAAAGAAGATGTATATTCTCCTACGGCAAATATTACTTATTCTAAGCGCTTTTCGCATGATAATACTTTGAGAACCTCACTTATGAGTTATAACACCTTCTATCATACGGGCTATGATGGATCATATCAGGGTACACAGAACCTGCTTTCTTCTGAAAACATGCTTTTCATCGAATACATGCAAAACTGGAAGTTCGGCTTGAGTTTGTACTCTCGTGTAGGAGCTTCATATGTGTTGGGTCGTGTTAATGGAAAGAATGTTCTCAGTCAGTGGAATCCGCGAATGGGATTCCAGCTTCAATATATGAAGAATGACAAACACTCCGCAAGTGTGGAAGCATGGTGGGGCAATTCACATCCGGATCCGGCAACCGCGAATGATGCTCTCGTGCAAATGAATGAATTATTGTGGCGGCAGGGTAATCCTGATCTTAGAAATACTCTGTTTGTGAGTGCCTCAGCATCATATACCTATATCCCCACCAATAATTTGTCGCTCATGGCATCGTTTGAATATGAAGGGAATCCTAATAAACAAGCAGTATATTATTATTCATTAGCGGGGATTGATGGTCTTGTAAAACAAAATGTAAATAGCGGAGATGCACATAGCTATACCGGTTATATTGCTGCTAAGCTAAGATTGTTTAACAATAGTTTATCGTTTCAGGTGTTGGGTGGAGCTCAAAGGAGCGTCCTTACCGGACTTGACAGCAGATCGGTAAATTTCTTCTATTCTAATCTGAATTGCATGTATTCAGTGAAAAATTGGTCGATGATGCTGTATTATAACACGCCGCGAAAATTTCTAAATGCCTGGTCTGATGGTGAGCTTAGGAGTTATAAATCCACCTATGGCTTAACTGTAAATTATAGTATCGAAGAGTTCAAAATCAGTCTGCAGTTCAGCAATTGGTTCACGCGCGATGGTTATTTATACTCTGATTTTAGAAATCCGAGATTTGATAGCTATGGTAAAACATGGAATGCCGGTTTGTCTAGATCTTTGAATCTGACGTTGACTTACACCATACCCTATGGTAAGAAGGTAAGTCGGTCGGGAGAGCTTGATTCTTCAGGAAGTGTAAGTTCCGCAATTTTGAAGTAATTGAATATTTGATATATAACTCCGGTAGTCAGTTTTGACTGATTACCGGAATTTTTTATAGTACCTATAACAAATCGCGCCTGTTATATCAAATTTGTGCGAATTTACTTGTCTGCTATTTTTTTTAACACACCGGATATTGTATCAGGTAATTTTGCATTCCGAATTTTATATCCATCTAAACGGATATCATGAAACTCTTAATTCGAAACGGCCTATATAATGATAGCTCTCCGACGATACCTGAAGGTCTTGTGGATAGGGAATCGTTGGTATACACTATTGACATGAAACTCGAAACCGGACTAACTAAGATAAACCAATTCAGAAAAAATAAACAAATTAAATAATTATTAGAAATCAGATGATAGGTGAGAGGTGGATTTAAAATGCCACTTTCTATTCATCGAGCAAAAGTAATTTTATGAATCTTAAATTTCTGATATCGGGCCTTGCAGCGGTAGGCTTGTCATTAGGTGCAAGTGGGGCGAAGGTTGCGCATGTGCCTATGGACATTTCCGGCACTACACTTCAGGGATCACCGACTTCACTCCGGATTGAGGGCCGGTTCAAGCCTATGCAGATAGCCGGAGTTAATGGAAATGCCTGGCGTACAGATGGCAATTCATCAAGAGCCACAGGCAATCTGCCATTAGTAGTTAATGGCAATGCCATGACAGCTTCGATGCGTTTTGCTATCGATACTTATGCTATTGTAGAGCATGAGAATGCCGGTGCCAACGATAGATTTGTTGAGGTAATATCATGTCTCGATGAAGGTGCTCGCACCGGATTCGGCTTCTTTATGAACCGTACCGGTAAATATCTTGCCAAAGTTGCTGTCGGCGGAAGTATTATCGAACTCCGCAGCGAGGAGCGCATTCCGCTCTGGCAGTGGACTGATGCTTCTATTGTGGTAGACGGGCTTGATGTAAGCCTTTACATAAATGGAGTATTGAAAGTTAAGAAGCGCGCATCGGCTACCGGTGTAAAAGTTGGTAATTCGACTTTATATGTGGGTCGTGCAGATGCACATGGCGATATAGGTGGTACCGAAACTTGTGCCTTCAATGGTGCATTTGATGATATTTCCATTTATAATGAGGCAATTATCCCCTCATACATTTCAACTTATGCCAATCTGAATCTTCCGGAAGATAGATATGCCACCGACCGTATGCGTGCCCGTTATCATGGTCAGCCTGGTATGAACTGGACTAATGAGACTCATGGCTTATATTACAATAATGGAGATAAGAAATGGCATGCTTTCTTCCAGCGCACCGGTTCGACTCCGATGATGAGTCACCAGCACTGGGGACACATTGTTTCAGATGATATGATTACATGGCATGACGATGTGCCTGTTCTCGCTCCCTCTGAAAGTTATGATATAAAAGGTTGCTGGTCAGGGTGTGTATTCTCGGATCCTGAGTTTAACAGTGGCAATCCGACTATCATTTACACCGGAGTGGATTATGCCAAGCCATACGTGGCAACTGCATACTGCGATGATCCGGTGAACATGCGTCTTTGGCATAAGGATCCGGCAAACCCGATAGACATAATGCCTAATGTAGGAGATGGCCGCGACACCTATTTCTATCGCGATGGCAACAACGCATATTTTATTGTTGGTGCCCGTGATGCTGTGCATTATTATCAGTGGAGCGGTTCAAAATGGAATTATCGCGGAGAGTTCTATCACACTGAAAATGGTGTGGACAATGGTCATAACACAGAGATGCCAAATGTGACACGCATCGGTAACAAGTGGCTGATGACTACATCTCCGCTCGCAGGTAAATATGGAACTGTGTGCCTATATCGCACAGGTAATCTGAATGATGGACGCTTTACCGGCTATTCTGCTGCCGAGAGAGTAGATTTCTTCGGTTGCGACGGTTACGGACTTCTTTCACCATCTCCCTATACTACTGCTGATGGTAAAGTATATGCTATCGGTATTGTGCCCGATAAACTCCCCGGAGATTTAAATGTGAAGCATGGTTATGCCCATCTTTACTCTATGCCTCGCGAATGGAGTCTTGATTCAGAGGGACGTCTTCTTCAGAAACCATACGAGGGTATCAAAGCGTATAGACACTG
>CAMWLY010000114.1 GCA_947175145.1 uncultured Muribaculaceae bacterium
CACTTAGATACGCCAACGAGCGCCATGTGCGCACCATTGGCGCAGATATTAATCTCCGTTACCGCACTAATACAGGACTCGGATTGATGGCAAGCTACAATTATCTGCACACCACAGGCTCAACCATAGAATCTCAGTTCTCTCAACCGAGACCTCACTCGGCAACTTGGAGAATTGAATATGATCATCGGTTCTCCGGAAATTATAAGCTGTATGCAGCTCTGTCCGGGCGCTATCTTTCTCACCCAGATACCGACCAACCTACCGGAGGTGCTTACTCTATCTGGAAACTTACCTTCCGGCAAGAATTTTATAAGGGAATTTCTCTGAATCTTGCGATTGAAAACCTGTTTGATTACCGACCCAAGTTTTATTACTGGAATTCCGCTATTACCACAGGGATAGGCTTTTCAGCCGGTCTCACTCTGGAGATAGACCGGATTGTAAAACATTGAACGCCCGATAGAATAGGGTGACTCGACCTAAACCAATTCCTATTTTTTATTAGGGAATAAGGTCTTGACCAATTTAGGGTCTCCGCCAAGTTTTGCGAAAATTTCCAAGTCGGCATCCATGGCATCATTGAGAAATTTCGCTCTTGAAAGCATCGCTCTTACCAGATATAAATTAGGTCTTCGCGGCCACAGGCGAAGGGCATCTGCTACCACGGGAGCCACTGATTCCACTTTGCCAAACATGCATGCCGCCAACAGGAATTTTTCATGCAAATCGGGATTCTCCTTATCCATAGCTACCGCTTCAGCATAGCAATTCATCGCTTCGTCGGCCTCTCCTTCAGAAGCTGCAAAATCACCGCGCGCTTCCTGAATCGCAACGTCCTTGCCCCACTTGCTCTCATAAAAATCAAAATCTGAAATCGCATCTGATCTATTGCCTGCCGCAGCATTGAGTAATCCGCGCATCTTGCGAGGCCATTGCAGGGTGGTATCAATCTGCAGTGCATTATCCAAATTCTTGAGAGCTTCATCATTGCGGTTCAGGGCCATTAGAGTAGCCGCCCTGTTTGTCAGCAGGACAGTGCTTCGCGGAGCCAGCGTAACCCCGATGTCGTAAGCTTCCAAAGCACCGGTGTAATTATCCATTCGGTCGCGCACCTGACCTAAGTTGGACCATAGAAGCCAGTTGCTCGGATTGGCCGGTTCATGCCTTAGCGCCTTGATTATCATTCGCTCAGCATCACTCCATCTCTTTTTCCCGATATAATAATCAGCGGAATCTGCAAATTCCACATAGGTAGCGGTCAGCGTCTGTGCCGATGCTGAACCGGAAAGCGATGGCCCTACGGCCGAAATAACCGCCACAAGCGATACAAAACCGATTATACCGGATATGCGAGAAATATTTATTATTTCCATCATTCTATCAATTCCGGTTGTTCGTTATCATCATCTTCATAAACTCCAAGCAATTCAGGCTCTACTTTAGATGGCACCTCTACCTTGGCTCCCAATTTGATAAGTTTATGGCAAGTCTGAGGCACGCTCTGTCCACCCTCCTGCAATTTCTTGAATGCCTTCTCATATTCACTCTGAGCGGAAGTAAGCCTGTCACCGAGAGTTTTGAAATTCTGCATGAATTTCCCCACGCGCTGCAGCATCTCATTGGCAAGTTCAAAAACTTCGCGATGATTATCCGCCTGCACTATATGCCGCCAGGTCATCTCAACTATCTTCAGTGCGGCATAGAGGGTTTGTTCATCGGCTATATAGACCTTTTTCTCCATGGCTTTGCGCCACAAATCCGGCTTGGCCTGACACGCGAGATGCAATGCCGCAGTGTTGGGCACAAACATGATCGCATAATCCACACTGTGCTTCGGAGGTTGGATATATGAAGAATAATCCTTCTCAACCATTATCTTCACCTGATTTTCGATACTTGCCACATGGGCCTTGAGCGCCGAACGGCGGACTTCCTCGGTTTCGGCATTCACATAATCAAGATAGGCTTTAAGCGAAACTTTGGCATCGATTATCACATCGCGGTACTTGTCGAGATGCAAAATCACATCAGGCTTTAATTCTTTACCTCGGTCTGAAGTCACGGCTTTTCCTCCGGCATTTGTCATTACCACCTGGGTATCAAAATGCACTCCCTCTTTGAGCCCCTGCATCTCAAGCAGTTCGGTAAGCACTGTTTCACCCCAGTTACCCTGAGTATTGTTTGATCCGTGAAGCGCATCAGCCAGGCGATCGGCACTTTTGCGTGCTTGCTGGCTTTCACTCAGCACTTGCCGGATACTCTCCGCAAATTGACCTTCAAATTTGCGATGATTGTCGGTATTCTCTCCCACAGCCTTGCGCATCTGCTCGATTGATTCATTGAGGGGCTTCAGTACCTTATCTACCTGCTCCCGATTGGATACGCTGAATTCCTCCTGACGCCGTTTCAAAATATCAGCGGTCGATGATTCAAGCTGTGCTTTCAGCTTTGCGATTGTCTCATCAAAACGCTGCTGCATGGCTTCCGCCTGCTGTCTATTGTGCTCAGCCTGTGCATTCAGCGAGGATTGGTATACCTTTTCAGCTTCTAAAAGTGCATTCTGATGCACTTTTTCTTTCTCTTCCTCTCTCTTTTGCCATGCAGCTTCCTTCTCCATGACCACTCCTGACCAGGACTTTTCCCTCTCTTCGAGGAGTTGCCGCCAGTGATTGTCGCGATCTGCAAGCCTGATATCAGCAGATTTTATAGTATCTTCATGTTTTTGATTGGCTGAGTTCTTATAATCCTCAAACCGCTGATCTGCCAGTTTCTGCTGAGTCTCCAAGCCGGAATCTAATTCATTGATCTTATTTATAAGACCGGAATATTTCAATCTGGTTATCAACCAGCCCAACACACCCCCTAATACCAGAGCGGCAATTGTAATTTCATAATTCATATCTGATGAACTGTCTATCCTATAATACAGTTGGAATAATCTTTACTTGTGCGGTCCTTTTTAATTATTAACCGTCTATTTCTATAAACGATAATATTTGGCGTGATATTTGTTATAGATATTAGTTCGATATCGAAATTTAATTTATCGAGATGAGTAAGTCCACAGGTCGGAAGTCCTCCAAGACTCCGCAAAGATATATTAACCTCAAGGGTGTCAGGGTCAATAATCTGAAAAATATTGACCTTGATATACCATTGGGTAAATTTATAGTAGTGACCGGAGTGAGCGGTTCCGGCAAATCAAGTCTTGCCTTCGACACTCTTTATGCCGAGGGTCAGCGCCGCTATGTGGAGAGTCTTTCGGCATACGCCCGTCAGTTCCTGGGCCGCATGGCTAAACCGGAATGTGATTATATCAAAGGGTTACCACCGGCCATTGCCGTGGAGCAAAAGGTCAATACGCGCAATCCACGAAGCACCGTGGGCACCTCGACCGAGATTTACGATTATCTCCGTATGCTCTTCGCTCGTGTGGGTCACACTTATTCCCCCGTGACCGGAGAAGAAGTGCGCCGACACGGCATAGATGAAATTGTCAACACAGTATTATCTTATCCGGAGGGTACACGTGTGGCGGTTCTTGCAGAACTGCGACTGCCTGCGAACCGCACCATCTTGCAGCAACTGGATATACTCCGCAAACAGGGATATTCACGATTGGAGCATAATGGAGATTTTATAGAAATTTCCGAGCTGATTGATGCCGGTATCGCTCCCGATACATCAACTTACAGACTTCTTATTGACAGACTGTCTGTATCTTCTGATAAAGATGAAGTGGCTCGTCTTACAGATTCGGTTGAAACAGCATATTTCGAGGGGCGCGATTCAGCTATAATCAAAGTGTGGGGTGCTGATGGAGTGCATGAACATCAATTCTCACGTCGTTTCGAATCTGATGGTATAGAGTTTAGGGAACCATCGGATCTGATGTTTAATTTCAATAATCCCTACGGAGCTTGTCCGACCTGCGAAGGATTCGGTTCGGTGCTCGGTGTATCGGAGGATCTGGTAGTGCCCAATAAATCACTCTCTATTTATGAAAATGCTGTAAAATGCTGGAACGGAGAGAAGATGAGCGAGTGGAAGCGCCGACTTGTGCATCTGGCACCGCGCTTTAATTTCCCGATTCACACACCCTACAATCAGCTGACCGAGTCGCAAAAGGATTTCCTATGGAACGGAAATTCCCAGTGGGAAGGCATCAATGGATTTATCAAGTGGCTTGATACCCGACTTGATAAGATGCAATTTAGGGT
>CAMWLY010000115.1 GCA_947175145.1 uncultured Muribaculaceae bacterium
TCTATTTAGCATCAAATTTGTTAATAAGATAGAAGCAACCGAAGAAGTCCTGACCGGGCTTACAGAGGTGGCTATCCGGAAAGTATTCCGGTCTTATAGACGATAGAAATATTAACGAATAAAAAAATACACACTATGGGAAAAATCATTGGTATTGACTTGGGAACCACCAACTCCTGCGTAGCAGTACTTGAAGGTAAGGATCCTGTTGTTATCCCCAATAATGAGGGTCGTAATACAACTCCGTCGGTCGTTGCATTTGTTGACGGTGGCGAGCGTAAAGTAGGTGATCCTGCAAAACGTCAGGCGATCACCAACCCGACACGAACCATATATTCAATCAAGCGCTTCATGGGTGAGAAGTGCGATCAGGTAACTGATGAAATCAAGCGTGTGCCTTATAAGGTTGTCTGCCAGAACGATATGCCGAAGGTTGACATCGATGGCCGCGATTACACTCCTCAGGAGATTTCAGCCATGATTCTTCAGAAGATGAAGAAGACTGCAGAAGATTATCTCGGCCAGACCGTAACAGAGGCTATCATCACTGTTCCTGCATATTTTGATGACTCTCAGCGTCAGGCCACAAAGGATGCCGGTGAGATTGCAGGTCTTAAGGTAATGCGTATTATCAACGAGCCTACTGCCGCAGCGCTTGCTTACGGTCTTGACAAGTCTGACAAAGAGCAGAAGATCGCAGTGTTCGACCTCGGTGGCGGCACATTTGATATTTCAATCCTTGAACTCGGTGACGGTGTGTTTGAGGTAAAATCTACCAATGGTGATACTCACCTCGGTGGTGATGACTTCGACCATGTAATCATAGACTGGCTCGCCGATGAGTTCAATAAGACCGAGGGTGTAGACCTTCGTCAGGATCCGATGGCTATGCAGCGTCTTAAGGAGGCTGCCGAGAAGGCAAAAATCGAATTGTCAAGTTCGACTTCTACCGAGATCAACCTTCCTTATATCACCGCCACAGCTTCAGGTCCGAAGCACTTGGTAATCACTCTGACACGTGCCAAATTTGAGGCACTTGCTTCCAAGCTGATTGATGCTGTAGTTGCACCTTGTGTCAATGCACTTAAGGATGCAGGCCTGACAGCTTCTCAGATTGATGAGGTTATCCTGGTGGGTGGTTCTACGCGTATCCCTGCCATTCAGGCTAAGGTTAAGGAAATCTTCGGCAAGGAACCCAACAAGGGTGTTAACCCCGATGAGGTTGTGGCAATCGGTGCAGCTATTCAGGGTGGTGTGCTCAGCGGAGATGTTAAAGATGTGCTTCTGCTTGATGTAGTGCCTCTGTCAATCGGTATCGAAACTATGGGTGGCGTTATGACCAAACTTATCGACGCCAACACCACAATTCCTACCCGTAAGAGCGAAACCTTCTCGACAGCGGCCGACAATCAGCCCGAGGTTACAATCCGAGTGCTTCAGGGTGAACGCCCGATGGCAGCCGACGACAAGCTTCTTGGTGAATTCAATCTTGGCGGTATAGCTCCCGCACCACGTGGAGTTCCTCAGATTGAAGTGACATTTGAGGTTGATGCCAATGGTATCCTCAATGTTACAGCCAAAGATAAGGCTACCGGTAAAGAGCAGTCAATCCGCATCGAAGCTTCAAGCGGTCTGAGTGATGCTGAAATCCAGCGCATGCGCGATGAGGCTAAGGCTAACGAAGAGGCCGATAAGAAAGCCAAGGAACGTGCTGATAAACTCAACCACGCTGACTCGGTAATCTTCCAGACTGAGAAGCAGCTCAACGAACTTGGCGATAAGATACCTGCAGATAAGAAAGCTGCAGTAGAATCTGCTCTTGAGCGACTCAAAGAGGTTCATAAGAACCAACTCGTAGAGGATGTGGATTCAGCTGTTAAGGCAGTGACCGATGCATTCCAGGCAGCAGCTCAGGATATCTATAATGCACAGAATGCCGCAGGTGCAGCAGGCGCTCAGCCCAATGCAGGAGCACAGCCAAATTCTGATGAGAAGGATGTCACTGATGTAGACTTTGAAGAAGTGAAATAAATCCTATATAATATGTTTACGAAAGATGGTGTGCCAATTTGATTTGACACACCATCTTCGCTTTAAATCGAAAGCTATGATTAGATTCAGACCCCATTCCCCAATATTTGTGAACGCTGGGACGGTCAAGCGTTATGCAGATGTGTTCGCGCAGTAAGGGAGCAATGCGGTTGCATTGTGACTGCAACAAGCGGACGCAGATACATGACGATTGGCCGAGGCGAATGTCATGTTACTTTACTCAACCATTGCATCTCTCTGGTGCTTTTCAACTTGTTCTTCAGTCACGTAGCCACTACTACGCTCCTTCATCACAAGCCAAAAATCACTCAGAGATATGCAATCCCAGCATTTACAAATATTGGGGAATGGGGTCTACATTGTTTTCTTGAAATTTCAGACAGCAGCCTTAAGAAGAAAGCTGTGGAGACTGCGATTGAATTAGTTGAATATTCTCTTCATGACAAGGGTTGTATATCTTATGAAGCATTCGCAAGTCTCACATCAGACAATCATATAGAGATTGTCGAAACATGGGAAGATGAAGCTTCTCTAAAAGCACATAAGGAATCTGAGCATTTCAAGAGATTGGTTCCCGAACTTGAAAGCTGTGGCACCATGACTCTCGAGAAATTTGATTTCTGATCCCTTCCGAAGAGATTCAAGATATTTCATGTATCATAATAACGCGACCCAAAAGGACAGTTGAAGCCCTTTGGGTCGCGCTTACTTTTATTCATAGCATTGCGTTCCGCGACTTTATCAGATCATTAACCCGATGAATTGCCTCATCATCATGCTTGCTGAAAAATTACCCCGAAATCTCTGCCGTAGTAATATCTTGCATTAGCGACACTTCTTCACAGCACTTGTGCCGCGAATGAATGATGAAGAATATTGTAATCTCATGCTAACACTCATTCATCAAACAGTAGCCATGCCTGATAAAATGATTGAGAAAGTAAAAGCTGATTTTTTAGAGAATGTCGGTATCAAGGAGCAGATGTATCGTGCCCGCACCAATTACCGCAAGCGATAATAATATATTACGCGCAAAAGCGCGCGGATTTCAGTAATTTATAAAATTCTGTATTAAAAATTTGTCAACCACGATTTAATTCGTAATTTTGCGTTGAATTGGAGTTACTCCATTTCAACGTACTGAAAACAAGAGGCGTTATGTCTTCTACTTGAGTGAACGAAGCGTAGGAAACTTATTTCACCATAGACAAGAGAAGGTCATAATTGACTCCACGTCATAGGGCGTGGAGCTGTTATTTCCACATCTGTCTATATAGGTATTCCTACCACCTGTTCACTAAGGCGTGGCATAGCAGCCCACGCTTCTTTTTTTATGTAATCGTCGATGGGCTGTAAGACAAACCAAAACGCAATGCGTATGAAAAAAATTGTTTTAATCGTCCTTCTCCTCATGGGAGCGTCTTCTGTATCCACCATCACATCGGTGGCTGCAGAATTATCCTACTCAACAAGTAGAGATTTACCGGACGATGCTTGTTCGATCACTGTTTATAAGGTTGTACAAGTAGGCGGAACATGGTCAAGATCTCCCAAAAGTGCCTATTATAGCAGATCGGAGAACTGTATTTATATTACAGAAGGTAGTAGAAAGAACCAACCATACACCGTTACTGAAAATCGCGCTTACGGTCAATCCAATGACGGACGTGCTGAATATCAGTATACAGCAGGCGGATATTATTTCAATCTGTAAAATTCACCACACGAAATGAAATTGAACCTCTTTAAAGGTATTGTAGCCTTAATTATGTTATTTGCATTCTCCTTGGCATCATTTGCGGAGGATGTTAAGACATCAAACGGGACTGTCATAGGAACTTGCAATATCGAATCTTCTGAAGTCAAATATGATCGTTCAGGCAAAGAAATTGTATGGGTAAAAGTCAAAGTGAAAAATACCACAGGTAATCGTATTAGAGGTACCGTATATGGCAATAACGGTGGAAAATACGAGTTCATAGTGGATCCGTATGACACAGCTTATGGCTATTTGCAAGATTGCCACGAACAGCCTTCCTATCTAATCTGTGATAATGCTAAATAATAATTTAAATATGAAGAAACTACTATTAGCTGCTTTTGCTGTATTCATCATAGGGATAAACAGTAACGCACAATCTCCTGAAGCAAAAAAGATAGTCAATAC
>CAMWLY010000116.1 GCA_947175145.1 uncultured Muribaculaceae bacterium
ATCATTTACATGGATAAGAATTCCAAAATATATGTTGCCGGCCATCGTGGCATGGTTGGCTCGGCTATCGTCCGCGAGCTTCAGCGTCAGGGATATACAAACATAATAACTCGCACGCACGCAGAACTTGATCTTACCGACCAAAAAGCGGTGAGAGAGTTTTTCGAACAGGAAAGACCGGAATATGTATTTTTAGCTGCTGCCAAAGTAGGTGGTATTATCGCCAATTCGCAGAATCCTGCGGATTTCATGTATGAAAACATGATGCTTGAGATGAATGTGATTAATTCAGCATGGAAGTGTGGCTGCAAGAAATTGGAATTCCTCGGTTCTTCATGCATATATCCCCGACTTGCGCCTCAGCCCATGCCGGAAAGCTGTCTGCTGACCTCAGCTCTTGAACAGACCAACGAGGCATACGCTTTGGCAAAAATCTCAGGTTTGAAATACTGCGAATATCTGAATCGTCAGTATGGCACTGACTTTATCTCAGTCATGCCCACCAACCTATATGGTCCCAACGACAATTATCACCCCGAGCACAGCCATGTACTTCCGGCTCTGATCCGCAGATTTCATGAAGCTAAAGAATCGGGAGCCGAATCGGTGGTATGTTGGGGAGATGGCAGTCCGCTCCGCGAGTTCCTATATGTCGATGACCTTGCCAATCTCTGCGTATTCCTGATGCAGAATTATTCCGGAAATGAAACTGTAAATGCCGGAACAGGTAAGGAACTAACGATAAAAGAACTTACCGAGCTGGTGGCCGACGTTGTGGGATACAAAGGCCGCATAGATTGGGATACTACACGCCCCAACGGCACACCTCGAAAGCTCCTTGATGTCAGCAAAGCCACTTCATTAGGTTGGAAATACACAACTGAACTTCGTGAGGGAATAGCTCTCTCCTACAAGGATTTCCTCGAAAATCCTATGAGGGCGGAGCGTTGATTATCGTCCACAGCCATGCAGATCATATTATTATCAGGAGGTTCCGGAACCAGACTTTGGCCTCTGTCGAATTATGCTCGGTCGAAACAGTTTCTCAAGCTGCTTCCGGCTCCCGATGGCTCTCGAGAGTCAATGGTGCAGCGAGTTGTTCGCCAGATTCGTGAAGCGGGCATCGATTCGCCAATCACCGTTGCCACATCTCAAACTCAAATAGATTCAGTGTCATCTCAACTCGGTGGAAGTGTTGAGATGGTAGTAGAACCGGTAAGGCGAAAGACTTTTGCCGCCATCTCTCTTGCTGCAGAATATCTGAGTAAAGAAAAGAGTGTCAGTTCCGATGAGCCGGTGATAATATTACCTTGTGACGCATATACCGAGTCCGGATATTTCAATACCCTTCTCAAAATGGAAAAGGCAGTTCTGAGTAACATCGCTCCTCTTGTACTGATGGGTATTTTACCGGTTTATGCATCTGCAAAATATGGTTATATACTTCCAGGCACAGCCAATAGCGATGGCTCATGGAGAGTAAAAGGGTTTATCGAAAAACCAAGCATGGAATTAGCAGAAAATCTGATTGAGGAGGGGGCATACTGGAACAGCGGAGTATTTGCCTGTCGTCTTGGATTTCTGCTTGAAATGGCTGACAATTATATAAAAGCTGACAATTTTGCAGCTATCTTGGAACACTATACAGATTTCCCGGAAATAAGTTTTGACAGGGAGGTTCTCGAGAAATGCAATAATATGGCCATGGTCAAATATGATGAGCATTGGCATGATCTCGGAACCTGGTTGACTCTGACTTCAAAACTTGACCGTCAGACATTTGGTAATGTAACCACAGATGGCACAGACCTCTCTACTCATATTATCAATGAGCTTGATATTCCCCTGATGTGCATAGGCACCAAAAACCTGCTTATAGCTGCATCGCCTGATGGAATTCTTGTTACAGAGAAAGATCGCTCAGAAGATATTAAAAAATATGCGACCTCTCTTGGTAGCAGACCGATGTATGAGGAGCGTCGCTGGGGCACTTATAAAGTCATAAATTTTGAGGAATTTGATGATGGACATTGTGCCCTGACCAAGCAGTTGACTCTCAATCCGGAGGGATCAATCAGTTATCAGTCACATGATTGTCGCGATGAATTGTGGACTTTTGTTGATGGCGAGGGTGAACTGGTAGTTGATGACAAGCGCCGTATTGTAAGAAGAGGCGAGACTGTCTTTATAGCCAGAGGGCAGAAACATGCACTCAAAGCTCACACCAAACTTACCTTTATTGAGGTTCAAAGCGGCGCACCTCTCATTGAAACCGATATACACCGCTATCCATTGGAATGGTGAAACTCGGTGCTAATCAAAGGATAGTCCTAAACACAGGTGTAATATATCTGCGTTTGATTGTGACGATGGGCATATCGCTTTTCGCCACAAGATATGTGCTTGAAGCTCTCGGTGCCACGGAATTCGGCCTATATTCAGTAATAGCCGGAGTCGTGACTCTCTTCTCATTTATCACAGTGTCGTTAGCCTCCTCGACACAGCGGTTTATTTCATATACCATGGGTGAGACTCACGACTTGAACGCAGTTCGTAAAGTTTTCGGTTCAAGCATCACCATACACCTTTTCATGGCTATTGCTGTGGCGGTTGTAGTTATGGCCGGAGGTTGGTGGCTTATATACAATGTTCTGAAGATACCACCCGGCATGGAGAGGCTTGCTGTTATTGTGCTTGCCTACGTGTGTCTGGGACTTATAGGCTCCATAGTGTCAGTGCCATTTGAAGCAGTGTTGATGGCACATGAGAATATGGTCTATGTATCCGTGTGCAGCATAGTCAATTCATTGGTAAAGTTCGGTGGCGCACTTATTTTGCTTTATGTAGATTCCAATCGCCTTATACTTTACTCCATAATAATGGCGGCACTCCCCTTTGTGCTGATATTAATGGAGACTCCTTTCTGCCTGCTGCATTATCCTGAATCCAGAATTAAATGGTCAGATTTGAAACCCTCGCTTAAAATGCTTGAGTTCGGTAAATTTACCGGCTGGATGCTTTTGGGAACTGCGGGTATGACTTTAAGAATGCAAGGAGCTGCAGTCTTACTCAATATATTCTGGGGTGTAATTGTCAATGCCGCCAATGGTATCGCTGTGCAGGTAAACAATACCTTGCAGTTCTTTTCCGCTTCAATCACCACATCACTGAGGCCACAATTAGTGCAAAGTGCCGGTGAGGGGGATCGCAAACGTATGCACACACTTATGTTTGCTTCCAGCAAATATCCTCTTTTTTTAGTTTCGCTTGCCGGCTGTCCCCTATTCGCAGCAATGCCATATATCTTATCGATATGGCTTAAAGATGTGCCCGACTACACTTCGGCCTTTTGTCGCATTCTGATAATCAATACTATCCTTAGACAGATATATGTAGGATTAGTGGTGGGTCTTGAAGCTCAAGGAAGAGTTAAAGCCCTCAATCTGATACTATTCTTTGTGTTCTCAAGTGTCATTCCCGCAGGTTGGATTATGGGTAAGTTAGGATTAAATCCCAATTGGGTTATATGGTGTATTGCTATATCACAGGCCGTGATGGCTTTATGGCTTCTGTTTGTGGCCGGCAAGGAATTAAGATTCAGCAAGTGGGAATTTGTGAGAGATGTATGGATCAGAGGATTCTTTGTGATTGCTCCGCTATTGGCAATCAACATATTAACTTGGAATGTGCTCACTCCGAATATCGGTAACTTCCTGCTGTTAATCAGTATAGACCTTGTGGCACTTTGCGTATTAACTCTGGTTATCGGCTTTAATGCCGGCGAGCGAAAATCTGTTCTTAAAATTTTAAATAGAATGCGTAGCCGCATTCATTTATAATTATTTGAATGGCAATATGGATGTTAGCATTATCATAGTCAATTACAATACATCAAAACTTGTCAATGATGCCATTGATTCAGTAATCCGGCATACTGCAGGTATAGATTATGAGATTATCGTAGTAGATAATGCTACTGAAGACCTGTCGCAAACATTAAAGGAGTACTCGAATCCTAAAATTAGAACGATTCAGCTATCTGAAAATGTCGGTTTCGGCCAAGCCAATAATGCCGCTCTCGAAATCGCTTCCGGCAGAAATATCCTTTTTCTGAATCCGGATACAAAGATACTTAACAATGCTGTAACTATACTGAGTGATTATCTTGATAATCACCCTGAATGTGGCGTATGCGTAGGGATCCTCTATAAT
>CAMWLY010000117.1 GCA_947175145.1 uncultured Muribaculaceae bacterium
GTCTTACACATCAAATAATTTCACTATGAAAACACTTGCATTTAAAGGAGCTTCGGCATTGTTGATAGGGATGGCCGCAATCTCATTTGTATCATGCTCAGATGATGAGCCCTATCAAAATCGCACAGCGACGTCCGCCGGTAGGGATGCCATTACTTTCCGTTCCGGTATGGGCACAAGAGCTACCGAAACCACAAATCAGAATCTTGATTCCATATTTGTCACTGCATTCAGAACCGGATCTACCCAAACTCTTGGTGAAGACAATCTCTACTTCCAGAATATATGCTATGTAAAAGGAGCAAATACACTTTTCACATCTGACAAGGAATATAGCTGGTTGGACAACAACGAAACACTTAGGTTCTTGTCATATTCACCCTCTCAAGATGAACTTGGCGCTGACATTGTCCTTGACAATAATTCATTGGTACTTACTGATTTTGCAGTAGCTGATCAAATATCGGATCAAGTAGATTTCATTACTGCCGATGCTTCCGGCAATAAGAAAGAGAATGAGGTTAGCGGTGTTGAACTGACCTTTGATCACCGACTTTCACAGATAGAAATTCAGGCTAAATCAGGAAGCAAGACCTATAATTATAAAGTGCTTGGCGCTCGTATCGGTCGTGCACAGTATGTGGGTTCGTTTGACTTTGTAACTAAACAGTGGACACTTGATTCATGGCATGATACTGCAGTTTATGATACCCAGTGTGACACCACCGAATTGACCACAACTCCCGTTTCTCTGATGGGCGCAGCCGGCAATGCTATGCTGATTCCTCAGACACTTACCCCTTGGGATCCAATGGGAGACCCGGATAATGTGGCTCGTGAAGCATACCTGAGTGTCCTTGTGCAAATCACACGAAAGGATAATGGAATGCAGATTTATCCTTATCCTGATGATCGCAATCATCGTCAGTTCGGTTGGGTTTCAATACCTCTCAAGGGCACATGGGAGCAGGGTAAGAAATATATCTATACTCTCGACTTCACAAACGGTGCCGGTAACATTGATCCTGATGATCCTAATCCCGGTGAACCGGTGCTCGGAGCTATTAAGTTCACGGTTAATGTAAATCCATGGGTTAATTCTGACAATCAGATTCCTATGACTCCGACTCTCCCCTCAAAAGCGAGGATAAGATAGAATTATAAATAGCTTATTGTTAAGGCTGTGTATCGAACTTGGTTTCGGTGCACAGCCTTTTCATTTTCTTATGATTTTCTTAAAAAATCAACGCCTCAATTTTTTACCATTAGGTGTAAGTGGTATTTTGCCGAATCTTATTCGTTTGGGGACTGCATAGTCAGGCATCAATCGGCGGCAGGCATTAAGTATCAGATCGATAGTTTCATTATTCTGATCTCCGTCTGCGGTAAGAACAACACAATGAGTCCACTTCTCATCCGGTTCGCCTGTGAATAATATCGGAAATCCGAGTTCTGCTTCAAGAATCTCTTCATACTGTTCAGGACTAACTTTTTTCCCACCGGTTACTATCACATTATCGAAGCGCCCCAAAATTTTAAAATTTCCCTTATCGTCTAATATAGCCAGGTCATTGGTGTGTATCACTTGCCAATTCTCAATATTAATCATCAAGCGTGAGTTTGAATCCAATTCTACTGTAATGCCCGGCAAAGGGGTAAAAAATTCTTCGATTTCCGTGATTTTACGCAAAGCGATATGTGAACATGTTTCTGTCATGCCGTAAGACTCGAAACAATTTAATCCGGTCCTTGCAATTCTTGTTCGCAGCGAAGGGTGTATAGAAGACCCTCCGATCAGTATATTTTTTAAATTCGGTAATTTTTCTCCGGCATCCAGTCTATCGATAATAGAAATAATTTGAGATGGAACAATTGATAGTAAATCAATTTCACCTTCGGACACATTTAAATAAGGTTTATTGCTTGGAGTTTCCCATCTCAGATTTCCGGAGGAGATTTCAGCTCGCACCGCTTGCATTTTGCCTCCAATATAATCCGGAGATATACAGGAATAAAATATTGATCCCGGTTTAATTTTCAGAAAATCCAAAGTTCGCCGGGCACTTCTCTCCATCTCATGCTTTGGAAGCAGGATTTGTTTCGGTGCTCCGGTGCTCCCGGAAGTGTGACAAGCTATGTGCCGAGAATCCGAACGCCACGATTGCAAAAATTCGGGATATGTCATGAGTGAAGATTATTCCCTCCAATCGAGTTCTACCAACTGTCTCCTGTCGAGAGTTGTCAGAGGATTAAACTTCAGATGTTCTCCATCAAGATAGAGAGGAGTCTGGAAATTATTTAGATAGAGAGCTCCAGTGCCAAGACCTTGTGGCATGGTTGTTTTCAAGGTAGCGACCCATTGTGCCAAGGCATTTAATCCTATATTGGATTCCAATGATGATGTAATCCACCAGCCGATACCTCTCTCTTCAGCGAGTTGTATCCATTCTGTCGCTTTACTGAATCCGCCGATTAGAGAAGGTTTCAACACTATATATGCAGGATTAATAGAATCGAGCATTTCGATTTTTTGTTCCGTAGTGAATTTACCGAGCAGTTCTTCATCAAGTGCTACCGGGAGGGGAGAGACTTCACAAAGAAATTTCATGAACCCGGGTTGTCCCTGTCTGATAGGTTGCTCTATAGAATGCACGCCCAGATCCGCAAGTCTCTGCATTCGTGGAATTGCATTGTCCATAGTGAAACCACCATTGGCATCCACACGAATCTCCACTTTCTCGGGGGAATATCTGTCCCTGATATACTGCACTAACTCAACTTCTTTCCTCCAGTCAATTGCCCCGATTTTGAGTTTGATGCAATGGAATCCCTCATTTAGTTTCTTCTCAAGGCGTTCAGACATTTCATCAAAATCACCCATCCATATCAAACCATTGATTGTGATATCGTATTCACCATGTACAAATGGAGATTCATACCAAATACCGTTGCAACCACGTGAGAAGTCAAGTATTGCTTGCTCAAGACCGCATTGAAGCGAAGGGAATTGTTCTAAATTTGTCTTAAGCCCAAGTCTGATGTTGGCCTGGAGTTCCATCAGCTTGTAGAAATACCGGTCGTCTGCTTCAGGAGACAATCCTGGAAAGACTGCTGCTTCACCTATGCCGAATTTCTCCGGTTCATTCTCATCAAAGAGCCGGAGAAGGCATGTGATTTTTTCAGTCAGCACACCGCGTGAAGTACCGGCCGGTTGCTTGAACCGGAGCATATATGGAGCAAATTGCAGACGCATGTTTTTCAGGGGAATTTAGGATATTTATCAAAGTCAGGCTCACGTTTTTCCAAAAAAGCGTTTTTACCTTCCTGAGCTTCATCAAGCATATAATACAATAATGTGGCATCGCCGGCAAACTGCATCAGACCATGCTGCCCGTCAAGTTCCGCGTTGAGAGCTCGCTTAATCATGCGAATGGCTAATGGAGAGCGTTTCATGATTGTGCGACACCACTCCACAACTGTTTCCTCAAGCTTGTCAAATGGCACCACGGCATTGACCATGCCCATTTCAAGTGCCTCGGCAGCAGTATATTGTTTGCATAAGAACCATATCTCTCGCGCTTTTTTCTGACCCACACATCTTGCAAGATAGCTTGCACCAAAGCCTCCGTCAAAGCTACCGACTTTAGGTCCGGTCTGGCCGAATCGTGCGTTCTCACTCGCTATCGAGAGGTCACAGATAACCTGAAGCACATTACCTCCACCGATACTATATCCATTGACCATTGCAATCACCGGTTTGGGGATAGAGCGAATCATTTGGTGCAGGTCGAGCACATTCAGTCTGGGTACCCCATCTTCACCGATATATCCGCCTTCACCCTTTACATTCTGGTCGCCTCCGCTGCAAAAAGCTTTATCGCCTGCTCCGGTCAGAACGATTACCCTGATATCCGGATTTTCTCTGCATATTGTGAATGCATCAAGCATTTCAGCATTGGTTTTGGGTCGAAATGCATTGTAAACTTTCGGACGGTTTATTGTAATCTTTGCTATCCCCTCAAAGGATTCAAAGAGAATATCCTCGTATTTCTTAATTGTTTCCCAATTATACATAGTGATGATT
>CAMWLY010000118.1 GCA_947175145.1 uncultured Muribaculaceae bacterium
ATGACAATGCTCTACAAGCTGGAGAAAGCCACACTGGAAATGACCTCGGTTATGCGTGAAGTCAAGATTCTCGCAGAAAAATTCGAGGCTCAATGGTCGCAAAAATATCAATAGGTTCTTCACTCTATGGCGCAATCTGCTATAACGGCGAGAAAATAAACGAGGCCAAAGGTCGGATTCTTGCAGCCAATAAAATTATACTTCCTCCCGACGGTAAGGTGAGTATTAACGGGATGGTGGAGAACTTCAAGGTTTTCATGCCCAAGATGGGTCGGACAAAGAAGCCGGTACTCCATATTTCGCTTAATCCTCATCCGGATGATAAACTCTCTGATCAAGATTTGGAAATCATGGCACGGGAGTATCTGGAAAGTCTCGGTTTTGGTAATCAGCCGTGGGTTATGTATAAACATGAGGACATTGAGCGACACCATATCCATATTGTAACGGTCAATGTCAATGAGGAAGGCAAAAGGCTCAATCAAGATTTTCTCTACCGACGGAGTAAGAAAATAACTACCGAATTGGAAGAAAAGTATAATCTACACAAAGCGCAGCGTGAAAAAATATCGCCGGACACACCCATTACAAAACTTGACCCGACAGGGGACATTAAGAGACAACTCGCCAATACCGTCAAACTTGTGGGTATGCGCTGGAAATTCCAGACATTGGGAGAGTATAATGCGATACTGGGCTTATATAATATCAGATGTGAGCAGACCGACGGTAGGGTAAATGGCAGAGAATATCATGGATTGGTATATTTTGCGCTTAATGATACCGGAGAACCGATAGCAAACCCGTTCAAGGCGTCAAGACTTGGAAAATTTGCGAGTCGTACTGCGGTTGAAGGAAGATTTGAAAGGTGTAAGGAAACAATAAATTTGCATCCTATAAGGCGGAAGGTTTCCGAGGTAAGAGCGGAGTCAAAAGATTTTGCAGATTTCATTTCCAGACTTAAAACTCGTGGAATAGACCTCATTCTGAGATATACCGATGAAGGACGCATATATGGAGCGACTTTCGTTGACCACGATTCTGCAACGGCAGTCAACGGGTCAAAACTGGGTAAAGAGTTCTCTGCAAATGCTCTTGAACAATGGAAGAATAATCCTGAGAATGTTCCTACCATAACTATACCTTTAGCCGGCAATAATCAAAACACACAGACAAGTAAGCAATCTAAATCAACCTCTACAAACCGCCAGACTACCAATTCTAATCCGATTGTCGGGAGACAATCAAGCGAAAACTTCACAGACGCAATTCCTGATCTCGGCGGATTATTCAGTGTCGGTCCGGCATTCGATGCTGAGGAAGAAGCATTCTATCGGGCTATGCAACGACGCAAGAAGAAGAAACGTCGGGGTCCGAAACTATGAAAACACTCAAAATTACATCAAAATTCTAATTGAAATATGAGCCAACAGGAAGATGACCTCCGGTCTCTTGGTAAAATAATGGACTTTCTGCGTGCGGTAAGCATTATTCTTGTAGTAGCCAATATCTATTGGTTCACAAGGGTGGAAGCCGTTGAAAGCGGATGGTTCAATGTCACTGCCTACAAAATATGCGGCAATTTTAACCGCACTTGCGGACTATTTAACACAACTTTCAATTCCAAGTTATTCGCTCTTTTACTTCTTGCAATATCGTGTTTCGGTATTCGTGGAGTAAAGAACGAGAAGATTACAACCAAGCATATTGCTATTGCCCTTTCTGCCGGAGCCGTCATGTTCCTGTTGAATTGGTGGATGGTGCCGGTGCTGAAGTTTGTCTACATCATAACAACCGTAATCGGTTATTCATCTATGCTACTGGGTGGTATATGGATGAGCCGAATGCTCAAAAACAATATGATGGATGACCGCTTCAATGATGAGAATGAATCATTCCAGCAGGAAACGGAGAAAATGACCAACGAATACTCTGTTAATCTGCCAACAAAATTCTATTACAAAAAGAAATGGCACAGAGGCTGGATCAATGTGGTGAATCCCTTTAGAGCCTGCATTGTACTCGGCACTCCCGGTTCAGGAAAATCGTATGCTGTTATCAATTCCTTTATCCGTCAGCAGATTGAAAAGGGATATTCACAATACATCTATGATTTTAAGTGGCCAGACCTTTCCACAATCGCCTATAATCATTTAAGATTGTTCCCGGACGGGTACAAAGGTAAGAAACCTAAGTTTTACGCTATAAATTTTGATGATCCGGAGCGCAGTCATCGTTGCAACCCGTTACATCCGGCATTTCTGACCGATATTGCTGATGCTTATGAGAGCAGCTACACAATAATGATGAACCTTAACAGGACGTGGGTGCAAAAGCAGGGCGACTTCTTTGTAGAATCTCCGATTGTGTTGTTTGCCGCCATAATATACTTCCTCAAAATCTATAAGAACGGTATCCATTGCACATTTCCCCATGCCATAGAGTTATTGAACCGTCGATATGAAGATATATTCCCGATATTGACCTCATATCCGGAACTTGAAAACTATCTGTCGCCATTTATTGATGCTTGGCAAGGTGGGGCGGCGGAGCAGTTGCAAGGACAGATTGCATCAGCCAAAATACCTTTGTCAAGAATGATCTCCCCACAACTCTATTGGGTAATGACCGGCAATGACTTTACTCTTGACATCAACAACCCGGATGAGCCTAAAATACTTTGTGTCGGCAACAATCCTGACCGACAGAATATATACGGTGCAGCACTCGGACTTTATAATTCGCGCATCGTAAAAATCATAAACAAGAAGGGCAAACTGAAATCAGGAGTAATCATAGATGAGCTACCGACCATATATTTCAAAGGTCTTGATAATCTAATAGCCACCGCACGTAGTAACAAAGTAGCCGTCTGCCTCGGCTTTCAGGACTTTTCGCAGTTGGAGCGCGACTATGGCAAACCTGAAGCAGCGGTAGTAATGAATACCGTCGGCAACATTTTTTCCGGGCAAGTGGTAGGTAGCACAGCAAAAACACTTTCTGACCGCTTCGGAAAAGTATTGCAGAAACGCCAATCTATGAGTATCAACCGGCAAGACATCAGTCATTCCTATAACACTCAGATGGATGCTCTTATACCGCCGAGTAAAATATCCACACTTACACAAGGTATGTTCGTCGGTGCGGTCTGCGACAATATCAATGAACGTATCAAGCAAAAAATTTTTCATGCTGAGATTGACATAGATAGTAAGCAGGTAGCGGCAGAAGAAAGCAAGTACAAGCCAATTCCTATTCTGACAGATTTTGAGGATGATACCCCTGACCGCTCCAAAATGAAAGCAGAGATACAACGTAACTACGAACAGGTTAAAGCAGATGTGAAACTGATTGTGGAAAACGAAAAACTAAGAATTGCGGCAGACCCGAATTTGAGACACCTTCTAAAAATGACCTAAATCTAATTACAATGAAAGAAAAACACAACTATACAATTCGATACGACCTCGACTATTTCATGACGAGACTGTTAGGCTATCTTGTAGCCAACAAATATATCATTGACCCTGAAACTCATCAGGTGATCCAGAATGTAACCGATGCCGAAGATATTTTCTTTGAAGAACGTCGATATGGTAAAACCGTAACGGAGGCATTAGAAATTGCCGATGAAGTCCTTTTCCGTAACGTGGGATTGTCCCAATATGATGTTGTTACCGATCTCCTTATGGATAATTACAGTGACACATTCGGACTGGACTCTGAAAAAGCTATGGAATACTGGACTGTTCGTGTCCTGACTGAAATCCCTGACCTTTTTGATGATTTTGATAACACAATCATCGGCATAGACCAACTGGAACTGGATACAAACTATGATGCGTTAGTGGGCCGCATCGTAATCTTTATGAGCGACAATGGCGTACAATAAATTGCAGACCATGCGCGACAACATCGAGGCGATAAGGCTTGCCTTTCGTCTCGGTGTTGAGAAGCG
>CAMWLY010000119.1 GCA_947175145.1 uncultured Muribaculaceae bacterium
TAAAGAGGGTGTGCTGAAAAGCGGTATGTATGTCAAGGTGCATTTACCGGTGGAGGTATCGCCTGAAGCTATTTTAGTAAAAGATGCCGCCGTTTCTACCGACCAAAGAGGAAAATATGTCTATACGGTAAACGATAAAAATCAAGTCGTTTATTCTGCAATCAATGTTGGTGATATTTACAACGACTCACTCAGAGTAGTGGTTTCGGGGCTGACTGCGCAGGATAAGTATGTAACTGAAGCGCTACTGAAAGTTAAGCCGGGAATGACTGTCAATCCTGAAGTTGTAAAGTAACCTTAGCTGCATAACTTACTATGTTTTCAAGATTTTTCATCAATCGCCCTATTTTTGCAACGGTGATTGCAATCATAATGGTTTTTGCCGGAATCCTAACGGTTAAGACTCTTCCTGTAGCACAATATCCGGATATAACTCCTCCCACAGTGCAAGTTTCGGCAACCTATCCAGGTGCAGATGCGAAAACGGTTGCCGAAACAGTAGGTGTGCCGATTGAGCAGCAAGTCAACGGAGTTGAGGGAATGATGTATATGAGTTCGACATCAAGTTCTGATGGTTCATATTCTCTTCAAATTACTTTTGAAAATGGCACAGACGTGGATATGGCAGCCGTTAAGGTTCAAAATCGCGTAGCTTTGGCAGAGCCCTCGCTTCCATCTTCAGTTCAGGAGCAGGGTGTATCCGTGACATCTCGGTCATCGAATATTATTCTGTTTATAGCTCTCGAGGGGGACTCGGTACATAATTATTCTGACTTGTATTTGACAAATTATGCAAATTTGAATATTGTTGATGAGCTCTCCCGACTTGAGGGTGTTGGCGGAGTGAATGCATTTGGTGCCGGAGAATACTCGATGCGTATTTGGTTGAAACCTGAAGTTATGAACGCACGCGGAATTACGCCGGCCGATGTGGTTTCAGCAATAGAATCGCAAAATATGCAAGTCTCAGCAGGTGCAGTAGGTATATCGCCGGTAAATTCAGGTGAAGCATTTCAATACACTCTGACTTCTCAGGGCCGGCTTGTCACTCCTGCTCAATTTGGTGATATAATAATAAAAGTGTCAGACGATGGTTCGATACTCCGTTTACGAGATATTGCTACGATCGACCTTGGCAGTGAGTCATACGGAACAACTTCGTCAGTTTCAGGTCATAATGCCGGATTACTTGGAATCTATCAGTTGCCGGGTGCTAATGCCCTCGATGTGGCCAAACGAGTAGAAAAGAAGCTTGATGAATTGCAGACATATTTCCCGGAGGGTGTACATTATCGCGTTATTATGGACACTACTCAAGTGGTATCTTCATCAATTGACAATCTGTTAATCACATTTGCAGAGACATCTCTGATTGTGATGATTGTCATTCTGATTTTTTTGCAAAGTTGGAGAGCTGTTGTTATTCCTATGCTGACAATTCCGGTGTCGCTCATTGCAACCTTTGCGGTGATGAAGCTGATGGGATTTACTCTCAACACTTTAACCCTTTTTGGTTTAGTTCTCGCTATTGCAATTGTGGTCGACGATGCAATAGTGGTAGTGGAAGATTGTGCGCGTATTGTGGATAAACGGCTTATGACGCCCCGTCAAGCTGCTCTAAAAGCGATGAAAGAGCTTCAGGGGCCTATTGTTGGAGAAGTGCTGGTATTGTTATCCGTGTTTATTCCAACGGCCTTTATCTCAGGAATCAGTGGGCAATTGTATAAACAATTCGCGCTGACAATCGCGGTTTCAACCGCCTTTTCCGGTTTTAATGCTTTAACGTTCACTCCCGCTATGTGTGCGCTTTTTCTTAAGCCCCGCACCACTTCTCGCTTTTTCGTTTATCGCTGGTTTAATGCCGGATGGGCGAAAACTCTCAGCGGTTACTCTTCCCTGATAACACGCATGGTAAAACGTCCGGGGATTGCATTGGGTATATATGCAATAGCTTGCGCAGTTGCCTTCTGGGGATTTATACAATGGCCGTCTTCGTATATTCCCGAAGAGGATAACGGCTACTTTGTGGCTTCAGTACAATTGCCTACAGGTGCTTCTCTTGATCGTACCGAAAAGGTAGTTAATGAAGTAACGGATCGACTGCTCGCAATGGATAATGTCGAAAATGTGATATCGATGAGTGGCATATCGTTCATGGGTGGTGGCAACACAAGCAACTATGGCTCATTTTTCGTAATGCTCAAGCCATGGAACGAGCGTAAGGGTAAGGAAAATGATGTATTTTCCATAATTGATAAAGTAAATGCTGAAATGGCCGATATTCAAGAGGCCGTGATTTTCTCAATTAATCCTCCGGCAATACCCGGTTTGGGGCAATCATCGGGATTGGAACTCCAACTTCTCGACATCAACTCACTGGGCCCCGATGCAATGAAAGAGGCATTGGATCAAATAACAGAGAAAGCTGAGTCTGACCCTCGATTTGCATCTGTCAGGTCGTTATATCAGGGTACGGTGCCTCAATATAGGTTGAATATTGATCGCGATAAGGTCAGGTTACAAAATCTTTCGTTAAGTGAAGTTTATTCCACTCTTTCTGCGTATATGGGAGGATCGTATGTGAACGACTTCGTTGAGTTTGGTCGAGTATATCAGGTTAATATCGAAGGCGCAACATCCTCACGCGACAATATTGATGATCTACGAAGATTGTCGGTTAAGAATGGTGATGGTCAAATGGTCCCTGTTTCATCGTTTATGACTATTGAGCCCGTTATGGGTCAAGCTCAGGTCAATCGGTATAATATGTATGAAACCGCATCGTTGACTGCCACTCCGGCAAAGAATGTCAGCTCCGGTACCGGCATTAAGGCGATGGAGCAGATAGTAGAAGAGGCTGTCGGCACTAACTACTCTTACGCTTGGACCGGCGAGGCCTATCAGGAAACTGAAGCCGGAACAACGGTCACTATGGTGCTACTGTTTGCCGTTATATTAACATTGTTAGTGCTATCTGCCCAATATGAAAGCTGGACTTCACCAATAGCTGTAATCATGTCAATGCCAACAGCTATTCTCGGCACAATAGTTGGTTGCGTGATTATGAATCAAAGTGTGAGCATATACACTCAAATCGGTATTATTCTGCTGCTTGGTTTGTCGGCAAAAAATGCTATCTTGATTATCGAATATGCAATGGATTTCCGAAAGAGCGGTATGGATATCAAGCAAGCTGCTGTAAATGCAGGTAAAATCAGGCTCCGTCCAATAATGATGACTGCATTGGCATTCGTATTTGGTGTTATGCCTATGTTGTTTGCTACCGGGGCAGGAGCCAATAGCCGAATTGCTCTCGGGTGTGCCGTTGTATTCGGGATGGCGATTAATGCGATTTTCGGCACTTTATTTGTACCGAACTTCTACGCTGTGATGCAAAGTTTCAACGAGCGCTATCTCTCCAAACTGTTTACGTCGGCTGATAAATTGCCGACTCCAAGTGATGGACGTCAAGCTGACACCAAAAATGTTGATTCCGGCGCTGACGATAATAATAACCCTACGAGTAACAATAATAACCCTACTTCTAACGTTATTAATTAATGTATATACACAATCATTATTAAAAAGAAGTGACACGTTATTTATTGCGAAATATTCTTATAGTTGCCATCCTGATAGTTACCGCGCTTGCGGCGACTGCTCAGGATGGTTCAGCTTCATATAACTTCCTCAATGTTACCTCTTCATCACGCATTTTTGGCTTGGGAGGGGTTAATATCTCTACGGTTGAAAATGATTTGGCTACAACCGATCAAAATCCGGGACTACTCGGCCCTGAAATGAACAACCAAATCTCGGTTAACTATATGCGCTATCTTGGCGACTCAAACTTTGGCGGGGCACGTTATACTCATGCAGCCGGTGAACGTGGAGCATGGGCTCTTGGCTTCAGATATTTCGGGTATGGGCGCATGAAAGC
>CAMWLY010000120.1 GCA_947175145.1 uncultured Muribaculaceae bacterium
AATACTATTTATCAACGGCAGTCCCAATAAACACGGAAATACAGCTGCTTTGGCGGAACGGCTGCTTGAAGGAAAAGATTACCGGACTTTGAATCTTATAGATTATAAAGTCTATCCGTTAGGTCAATCTTATGCCGATGATCAATTCGTGGATGTTATTGACGCCATCGTCGCTGCCGACGTAATTGTTATGGGATCTCCGGTTTACTGGCATTCCATGACCGGTCAGTTCAGGACATTGCTTGACCGCATATACGAATCGCAGAAGAAAAGAATGCTTGCCGGAAAAACATTGTTCTTTATCTTTCAGGGAGCAGGACCATCAGCAACAATGCTTGAGGCGGGTAACTACACTATGGGAATATTCTGCCGACTTTTTGGCTTGACATACGGAGGCATGATAACTAACCTTGCCGAGGCAGGAAGGTTGCAGAACAAGCTATAGTCCTAAACAGATGGAATATTTGCTGATTATCTTCTTTTTAGGGGTACTGACACCGATTCAGACAGCTGCAAATTCACGCTTGCGGCTGTCTGTCAGCTCTCCTTTGGTCGCGTCATGGGTTCAATTTGTGATTGGGTCGGTATTTCTCGCCGTCGCCACACAGATTGAGCGTGGAAATCTTTTCTTTTCCACCTCATTATTCAGGGATTTACCATTATGGGCATGGTTGGGTGGACTATGTGGAGTGTATGCACTTACTGTCAATATCATCATTTTCCCGAAACTTGGAAGTATGCAGACAGTGCTGATGCCCATGCTCGGTCAGATCAGCATGGGGTTACTTATTGACCACTTCGGGATGTTACGAAGTCAGGTACACACTTTCGGATTGTTGCGTGCCATGTCATTAGTCATCATCCTTATAGGGGTGATAATGGTGGTGTTAAGACGTGGAGAAAAGAACCATGCAAAGCAAGGGACACTTATATGGCAAATAGTTGGCTTCAGCGGCGGCGCAATTTATGCTATGCAGCCACCTATGAACGGGCTTCTTGCCGGAAGTCTCTCTTCATCTGTATATGCTGCTTTAATAACTTTCTTGACTGCAACCTTTTTGCTGACAATTACAGTGCTGATCACACGGTCCGATAGAATACATCTACCACAAATTTTCTCACTTAGCTGTCCGTGGTGGGCATGGCTGGGTGGAATTATCGGCGGAACGTTCGTCACAGGATTTGCTTTTTTCGCAGACAAAGTAAGTATTGGCGTGTTGCTTGTCACGAGTATCTGCGGAATGCTAACGATAAGTTTGTTTATTGACAAAAATGGATGGCTCGGAGCCGCTAAAAGAAAAATCGGTATCCGTCAGTATGCCGGACTATTGCTTATCGCGGCAGGGGTCGCCCTTTTAAGATTGAATTGATATGGAGAATACAATTACATTAAACAACGGAGTAAAGATGCCCCGGATAGGATACGGGGTATATCAGATTTCCCCTTCACAAACGGAAAGATGTGTACTTGACGCTCTTTCAGTAGGCTATCGGTCCATCGATACGGCTCAATGCTATTATAATGAGACGGAAGTGGGCAGAGCTGTCCGCTCCTCAGGCATAGCCCGAAATGATATATTCATTACGACAAAACTATGGGGAGGACAAGGGTATGCCGATACTATAAGGTCAATAGAGCAATCCTTGCGTCGCCTTGACATGGATTACATAGACTTGCTGCTTATACATGAACCCTCCGGTGATTATAAAGAAATTTACAGCGCAATGGAGGATGCCCTTACAGCCGGTAAGCTAAGGGCTATAGGTGTGGCAAATTTTATTGATGATACATTTGAAGACATGCTGAAGCACTGCAAGATCATACCGGCAGTCAATCAGATTGAGACACATCCGTTTCGACAGCAGGACTATATGTATAGGCGATGTGGAGAATGCGGCACAGTATTGGAAGCATGGTCTCCTCTTGCTTGCGGTAAAAATGGAATTTTCAATAATCCGGTATTGGTGTCTATAGCGGAGTCTCATGGGAAAAGCGTGGCACAGGTGGTACTTCGCTGGCTTTATCAACGCAATATAGTGATTATACCAAAGAGTACACATCGGGAACGTATGATTGAGAATCTTTCAATTCTCGATTTCAGTCTTACCGATGGAGAAATGAGCCTCATAGCAACACAAGACAAAGGTAAAAGCTTGTTTAACTGGTGGTAATTTATTAAATTTGTATTCATGAAACTGAGCGAAAACAGTGTGCGCGACCATGAATCCGTTATATTCAGTTGCTTTATGCCGGGCGAAAACCTTCAGGAGCACCGTCTGGCAAATCATTCCCTTATTCTCGTCTGTGAAGGTGAGATAGATATTGTGGATAATGAGCGGAACTTTACCGTAAAAAAGGGAGAGTATCTGTTTTTGAAGCGGGATTGCCAAATAAGAATACACAAGCATTCCGCCGGTGATAAACCTTATCGTGCTATGAGTATAAGGTTCAGACGTCCGGCATTGCGCAATTATTTCCGACATATCAACCATACCAGTCTCCCGGTGGATGTAAAACGCCTTGATTTATCAGCTATAAAGATTGATTCCAATCTTTATCTTGACAGCCTCTTTGCATCCCTTCGTCCATTCCTTGATAATAAAGTTGAGCCGTCACAGGAATTTCTTGACATGAAGTTTACTGAGGCCTTAGGGTGTGTACTGCAGATTGATCCGGCGTTCTATCCAACACTGTTTGATTTTAACGAGGAATGGAAGATAGATCTGCTCAAATTCATGGAGGAGCATTTCACTGAGGATATGAGCATAGAGGAATTCGCTACATATACAGGTCGGTCGCTTGCAACTTTCAAACGGGATTTCGCCAGACTCTCACCACTTACTCCACAGAAATGGCTTATCGAACGACGTCTTGAGAAAGCCGCCGACCTACTCTCAAATGGCACCAGTGTAACCGATACCTACATTCAAGTCGGGTTCCGCAATCGTTCTCACTTTACGAAACTTTTTACCTCCAAGTACAAGTGTTCACCCTCTTTGTGGAAGCAAAAATTTAAATAAGAATCCCCTTATTGCAGATAATATACTCCGTTGCTGTTTGCAATGGAGAAAATCTTCATTGTTTAAATAATTTATAAAATGCACAACGAATATGATTTAATAGTCTTATTATGAATAAAGTAATCATTGTAGATGCCTCCGACTCCGATTGTCGGCTGATGTCCGGTTTGCTCACACGAGCCGGGTATGAGCCTGTCATCGCCGAGGACATGGAGGCAGCAAAGCAGGAGGTGGCGAAACTGTCACCGGGCGCGGTGATTGTCTCGGCGATGAAGTTCCGGGGCGGCACTGCACGAGAGTTAATCAACTGGCTTAAAGAGGAGGGATATAAATTCCCCGTCTTAGCCGTAGTGGACAATCTAGTTCCGATGGAACTGATAGACGTGATGTGCGACTGGGGCGCGGTGAACATAATCCAGCGTCCGGCTATCGACAAGCAGCTCGTTGAGATGGTCGATAAGTATGCCAGCACAGAGAACGTTATGTTCTTTCTGGACAACACGCTCATTCGCCGTCAGAGCGCAGACTTTCGTGGCATTGAGCAGTCGATCGAAAAGATAGGCGCAACCAATGCCAACGTGATTATCTTCGGTGAAATCGGTATGGGCAGGGAGCAGGTAGCACGCGAAATCTACGAACACAGTTCGCGTACTCAGAAGCCCATCATCGTGATAGAAGCCGGAGGCGCACCTCACATCGGAAAACACGACCCAAAGTCTGACCGTAGCGAAACCTACAACCGAATAAAGGGCTACTTCACAAATGCAGACGGTGGAACAATTATCCTAAAGAACTTAGAGTTGCTGACCTTCGACAAGCAATCGGTATTGCTCCATATCCTTGAAACCGAACATCCCAATGTCCGTATCATCTGCACCGCAGACCCTCACATCCTCCAGATGGTGA
>CAMWLY010000121.1 GCA_947175145.1 uncultured Muribaculaceae bacterium
ATTCTGAAGCGTCTCGCACAAAACTAAGATATATCAGAAGTAAGACGAAGATATATAATATAAGAAGTCAAGCATAGTCTTTTCGGTAAATTTTTCAATATGCACCCTCAGAGAGGTTTCTCTGACGAACCATTAAGGGTTCCGGTGTGTTAGAAAAATATAAAAAACTGAAATACCTATGCTTGACTTCTTATCTATAGGAGTATTTATCGATGGCGGTTACTATGCCAAGATGAATCGTGCGCTAAAGGCACGAGATCATTCTATAATCCGGGTAAGTGCCCTTTTTGAATACATTACCTCCGAACTTGCTATGCAGGAGGGTATTAATATATCAGATTGCCAAATCACCGAGGCACACTATTTTCGCGGTCGCTTCAGGGTTAAGGAAGCCTACGATAAACATCTGCTCTACAATGAGCGGAAATTCGAAGATACCCTTATAGAAAATGATGTGGTGTTTCATTATAAGCATTTGCGTGAGATCGAGCGCAGAGATGGTGAGACAGAAGTGGTGGAAAAGGGAGTCGATGTATGGTTCGCATTGGAAGCCTACGAACTTGCCACTTTTCGTCATTTCGATTATGTGGTGCTGATTACAGGTGATGCAGACCATCAGATGCTCGTCAGAAAACTTAAGGCTTTAAAGACTAAGACAGTACTGCTCACATGGAATCTTACCGATGTCGATGCAACCTCGGCTATGCTCAGAAATGAGGCGGGTCAGCATTGGGAGTTCTCGCATATTGTGGATAATAATCCGCAGTTGCGCAAGATGCTTCTTTATAAGCTGCGCGAGCCGGCTCTGAATCCACTCGGAGATGAATTTTAACTCGGTGACTACTGTATTATTGTAAATCACTTATAAATCAAAATATTATGAAAACATTTAAATCACTTTTCTTCAAGGGTTCGGTGGCTGTGATGCTGCTGATTATCATGACCGCATGTGGCGCAAAAGCTCCGACCGCAGAGCAGGTAAATGCCAAAATCGAAGCAAATCAGGCGCTGACAGAGGCTGATTATTCCGAAATCATAGATTATTGCGGTAAATATGCCAAGGAGGCTCAGAAATATTACAATGACATAAATGCTCAGCCCAATGACTCGACCACCGAGGCTATAGCTGCAACCAACGCACTTGCCGAACTGTATGCAGTTAATCCTTATCTGGACAATTTCAGCAATGCGCTCATGCAGACAACTCTTGCCGACCTGGGAGAGAAGAATGCGGCCAAGGTAAATGAATATGCGCAATATGAAGCTTTTCCTCTGCCCGGTGGCGAAGGTCAGAAACTTGAAAATCGCAATGTGGTAGGGGTAATTGAGGAAACTCCCGATTCCGATACCACAGGAGTGATTTCTCAGGGAGATGGTGAAGCAGTCAATATTAATGTTAAATAGACTTTATTGACAATACCGTCAGATAGGGTGTGCCGGTCAGGTGATTTGCATAATTGGCACATTTTTTATACTTTTGCGGAATTATATACGTTAATTCAAACGGAAATATATGCGGGGAAGCGCCTTTGAATCAGCTTCAAGAGGCGGCGCCCCGCAGTCCGCAAGTATACTTTAAAAACCTGACCTTTCATATATGTGTGGAATTGTGGGTTACCTGGGTGAAGGTAACGTTTACGATATACTGATTAAAGGACTTCACAGACTCGAATATCGCGGTTACGACAGTGCAGGCGTTGCGCTTGTATCACCTTCGGGGAATATAAATGTCTTTAAAGCGAAGGGCAAAGTTGCCAATCTTGAATCTTTCTGTCAATCTAAAGACTTATCGGCGCGTGCCGGAATAGCTCACACCCGTTGGGCGACTCATGGTGAGCCCTCGGATGTTAATGCGCATCCCCATTTTAGCGAAGATGGAAACATAGCGATTGTGCACAATGGCACAATCGAAAACTATAAGCTCCTGAAGGACGTTCTGGAGAAGCATGGCTGTTCGTTTCACTCAGAAACGGATACCGAAGTGCTCGCCCAATTGATAGAGTATATTCGTGTCACTAACAAATGCTCTCTGCTCGATGCGGTGCGCGAGGCTCTGAAGCAGGTTGTCGGAGCATACGCGATAGCTGTAGTGGCTAAAGATGATCCCGATACAATAATAGCTGCGCGCCAGAGCAGTCCTCTTGCCATAGGTATCGGTGAAAACGGAAGCTACTTCCTGGCATCTGATGCTTCACCCTTTGTGGAATACACCAATGAATGCGTTTACCTTAAAGATGGTGAAATAGCAGAAATAAGGAGGGGAGTGCCGCTTAAGATTACCAACCTCAACAATGAGGAGAGCACTGTAGATGTCACCACACTTCAACTTTCGATTTCTCAACTGGAAAAGGGTGGATATCCGCACTTTATGCTTAAGGAGATTTTCGAACAGCCCTCTACTCTTCGTGATTGCATTCGCGGACGCGTAGTGGCCGATGGTGACCGCATAAATATCAATGGCGTAAATGATAATAAGGAGAAATTCCGCAACGCCAAGAGAATCGTGATAGTAGCATGCGGCACAAGCTGGCATGCCGGACTGATAGGCAAATATCTGCTTCAGGATATGTGCAAAGTGCCGGTAGTGGTGGAATATGCAAGTGAATTCAGATATTCCAATCCTATCATCAATGCCGACGATGTGGTAATCGCCATATCGCAGAGCGGAGAGACTGCGGATACTCTTGCTGCCATACAGATAGCCAAGGAGGCCGGAGCATTTGTGTTCGGCATAAGCAATGTGGTGGGTAGCTCTATACCCCGCGAGACCTATGCCGGCTGCTACATACATGTTGGACCCGAAATCGGTGTGGCATCTACTAAGGCATTCACCGGTCAGGTTATGGTGCTCACGCTACTTGCATTGGCAATCGCTCAGATTCGAGGCACTCTTTCCGATGAAGAAATTGCCAAAGTTGGAAAGTGTATACTCAAACTCCCCGATTATGTGGAGCAGGTGCTTAAGCTCAGTCCTCAGATAGAGCGTCTGTCACTTATATATACCTACGCGCGCAACTTCCTCTATTTAGGTCGCGGTTACAGCTATCCGGTGGCGCTCGAAGGCGCACTCAAACTTAAGGAAATATCATATATACACGCAGAGGGCTATCCGGCCGCTGAGATGAAACACGGCCCGATCGCACTGATAGATCAGGAGATGCCCACTGTAATCATCGCCCCCCAGGATCATCTTTATGAGAAGATTGTGAGCAATGTGCAGCAAGTCAAGGCTCGCGGAGGCAGCATACTGGCTATAGTCACAGAGGGAGACTCGGTAATAGCAAACCTTGCAGACCATGTGCTTGAAGTTCCCGATGTGCCCGAATGTCTGTCGCCGATTATTACATCAGTGCCATTGCAGTTGCTTTCATACTATATTGCCATAAATAAAGGCAAAGATGTAGACATGCCTCGCAATCTGGCTAAATCGGTGACTGTAGAGTAATTAAAGGAATACAGACAGACGAGTCCACAATTCGTGGATAATACCAAGTGGTGGAAAGATAAAAAAATAAGGTTTTTTTTACCAAAAGGTTTGGAGGGTAAGAAAAAATGTTATATCTTTGCACTCGAAATTCGCGGAGGATAAAAGTGTCTCGCGAATTCATGCCTCTTTAGCTCAGTTGGCCAGAGCACGTGATTTGTAATCTCGGGGTCGTTGGTTCGAATCCGACAAGAGGCTCAAAGGAAGGGTGGTTACCAGAGTGGCCAAATGGGGCAGACTGTAAATCTGCTGGCTTACGCC
>CAMWLY010000122.1 GCA_947175145.1 uncultured Muribaculaceae bacterium
CACATCGCCCGCTAACCTGCAGATTGATATCAATCCTGATTTCGAAACTCCGGATAATGATGTGGAGCTTAAGACAGTTCCGAAATGGGACGGCACCGAGACTCCCGTAACTCCCGAGAATGGACAGTGGGTGGCAAATACTCCCGGTGAATTTGCTTATATTCTCAATAATATCAAGCAGAGCGATTATTACAAACCCGGCACTGTGATATCTGTAAACTCAGATATAGATTTTACAGGCACAGACTGGACTCCGGTTCGCCTTCGCGCAAACCTCGATACAGGCAGCTCTCTGACATTCGACTTCAACGGACACACCATGCAGGGCCTTAACGCTGCATTCTTTGATCAGTTTGAAGGCACAATTAAGAATGTCACATTCAAGGGTTGCACCATCAACACTACAACAAACACCAATGGCTTTGTAGGTGTTGTGGCTTGCAATTTCTATGGCACCGCCTCAAATATCACTGTTGAGAACTGCACCATCACTTGCGACAAAGTTAATAGAAGCGTAGGCGGCATCTTCGGCCAGTACAGTTCAGGCAATGCTACAGATTGCTCTGTAAAGAACGTTACTATCAACAATGCTCAGGGCTATAAGGCAGGTGGTTTGTTCGGTTCTGTAAACAATGACGGTTCTACAGTCCGCACATTCACCAATTGCACCGCGACTGATGTCACTATCACTGATTATACAGGTGATTACGGTGGTGCCCTGATTGGCCGTGTATATGGCTGTCAGCTCACACTGACCGGTTGCTCGCAGACAAATTGCGACCCGAGCGCTATTTATGGCGGCACAGCCGGCTCAGGTGTATCCGTTACTGAAAATTAATTATTGAGGGCGTTAAATCGTCGAAATTATTTCCAAGAGCAGGCCAAATGTGGAGTGTTTCCACATTTGGCCTGTCGCTTTGTATTAATTGACTTATCAAACACTGTCGGATACATGTTTGCTTATAGCTATATTATAATACCCTGAAAAGTGTCACCACAACTCGAAAAATATGCACAAATAATTGCAAATAAAAATAATTACTAAAAATATTTGGAATGTAAGGAATTTAATTTTATCTTTGCTTCCGAAGGGTGTATTTTGTTAATTTTTCATATAGTTAACTCTTCTGCGCCCTCTTACCGCTAACCTTAAGCCAACTTGAAAAGCAGTCTCCTTATAGCTTTCGCCATAATCATGATTGTCGGTTCGGTGTCTCCGCTTCGCGCGCAGACAGCGGATTCCGATACGCTGCAGGCTGTGCAGTATTACGGGTGCTCGAGTGCCAGGATAGGGGCGGCTTCCGATGAACTTAAGCGCATTCTGCTGCAGCTCGATTCCCTGCAGCGCCTCAACAGAACGGATTCGCTGATGATACGAGGTAACGCTTCGCCCGACGGTCCGTTTGAACTCAATGACTCGCTCGCCAAAAGGCGCGCTGCCGGCATGAAAGATTATATCGTGGCCGGCACTTCTATTCCGGATAATATCATTGACCTCTCCTCTTACGTCTCCTCCTGGCAGGATTTATCCTCGCTGATTTCCAATAATCCCTCGCTCAACAGGTCGGCTAATGCCATAGAGGCCCGGCGATTGATAAATGTGCACCGCGCAAACCCCTCTAACTCCTTGCGCAGAGCCTACGGCGGAAGAATATGGAGCTGGCTCGCTTCCGATGTGTTCCCCCTGTTGCGCAAGTCTACCGTAACGGTCTTTTATGACGGAAAATCGCATGTGCTGAGCACCGATACCGTCAAGCAGGGGGTATATCTTGAGGAAGTTCCTGAACAGGAAGTGGTCGAAGAAATTGTCGAACCGGTCGTTGAGTCTGACTCTCAACCCGATTGGCAGAGGCATATCTACCTCAAGACCAATCTGCCGGCTTGGCTCTGCTTATGGACAAATGCCGCTTTCGAGGTCGATATCGCTCCTCATTTCTCTTTCGCCCTACCCATCTATTATTCAGGTTTCAATTATTTCAAACGCACGCTTAAGTTCCGCACTTTCGCGCTGCAGCCTGAATTCAGATGGTTCCCGAAAGCTGACAACTCCGGTTTCTTCGCAGGAATTCATGCCGGCATGGTGTATTACAACATCGCGCTGCGCGGTGACCTCCGCTATCAGGACCACGATGGAAACACTCCGGCCTTCGGCGGCGGTGTGGCTATCGGTTACCGGTTCCATATCACCGCCAATCCGAATCTTTATATGGAGGCAAGTGTAGGCGGTGGTATTTACAAGCTGCACTATGATGAGTTCCTGAACAAACACAACGGCCTGAAAGTCGGTGAGCGAAAACGCACTTTCTATGGAATCGATCAGGCGGCTTTCTCGTTTGTCTACAGATTCGACTGCGGTCGCAAGTCCAAAGCAAAGAAAGGAGGCAGGCCATGAACACCGGATTGTTGGCCCGCACTCTTAAGGCTGTGGCCTTCTGCATGCTCTGCTTAATCGGACTCAGCAGTTGTGTGCATGAGTTCCCGAAGCTCCCGGAGCGTCGAGATGTGACTCTGCATATTCACCATGAGCTGCCTTGGTCGCTGTTTTATTTCAACCTCCCCGCCAGATCGACCGGTGTGGGTGAAGGAACCGCCGTCGGATATACCTTTGAGATTTATCCTCACGGAAATACAGAATTCTGTCTGGAACGGATACATTTCGATTCCCCCGATATATCTTTGGCTGATTTCTCCCGGAATATAAGTATCCCCGTGGGGCATTATGATGTGTGGGTCTGGTCCGATTACATCGACAGCGACTCGGGAAAGTCTCTCTTTTATGATTCCGCTAATTTCGGCGGCATCAAACTCACTGAACCTTATCGCGGTGACACCTATCAGAAAGATGCTTTTCAGGGCATGGTGGAAGTTAATGTTCCCGATACCGACAAGGTCTCTCTCGATATTGAGGCCGAGGTCGTGCTGAGGCGTCCGCTCACAGGGTATGCCCTGATTGCAGATGACCTCAATGAGTTCATCGAGCAGGAAACCAGGCGCCTATCGCCTGAGGACCCCGCTCCGCTGCATGCACCGGTGCTCGACTTCAGCAAATACACCGCAAGGGTCACTTATACAGGTTATATCCCCTATCTCTATTCGATGTTCCGCAACAAGCCGATTGATTCGATGCTCGGTGTCTCTTACGAAGGTCGAATTGAGCTCACCGAGTCGGGTGATGCTATCCTGGCTTTTGACACGGCTTTCATCAATGGAGATGAATCTACGCTGACCATGGCTCTTGAGGTCTTTGACGACAAGGGGGTTATGCTCTCCTCCATGGGAGGCATCGTGATTCCCACAAAGCGGAACCGGGCTACTATCGTAAGGGCCGCTTTCCTCACGACCAAGGCTCAGGGTGGTGTAAATATCGATACCTCTTTTACCAATGATTTCAATATTAAAATCTAAACATATTATTATGAAAAAATCTGCATTACTTCCGATCGGACTCTTCGCTCTGATCGCAGCCGGATGCTCTTCGGAGATGCCGACCCCGCAGACCGGTGACGGCAACGTGACTATCAGCCTGCAGCTCCCCG
>CAMWLY010000123.1 GCA_947175145.1 uncultured Muribaculaceae bacterium
CAGATGGAGTGTCTAAATTTATATTGGGTGCCACAAAGTCATTTTGCATCATAAGGATACTGTATACGGCTTCACTTGCGCCGGCCATCCAGCACTCATGACCGGTCATGGACTTTGTAGAGCTTATGAGAGCCTTTTTACCGGAAAATATTCTCGATAAAGCCATTGCTTCGTAATCATCACCCTGAGGAGTTGAAGTGGCATGAGCGTTTACATAATCGATATCATCGGCAGTTATGCCTGCATCGGCTATGGCGCGGTTCATCGCAATGTATGACCCTTCATCGCTGGGCTGCGATATGCCTCCGCCATTTGAAGAGAAACCATAACCCACCACTTCCGCAAGTATATTTGCTCCGCGTGCCACAGCATGGTCATAATCTTCAAGAACCAAAGCCGCTGCACCTCCGCTCGGAATTAAGCCGTCGCGATCCTTGTCAAACGGGCGCGATGCTTTCGCAGGCTCATTCATGCGATTTGAAAATGTGCCTAACGCATCAAATGATGACATGGAGTAATAGTTGGTTTCCTGTGCACCCCCTGTCAATATCATATCCTGCAATCCCTGCTTTATCAGCAGATATGCAAGTCCTATCGAGTGTGAACCGCTGGCACAGGCCGCACTTACTGTCAAATTTATACCTTTCAGATGAAAGACTGTGCTCAGGTTCATATTGACTGTTGAGTTCATGGACTGAAAAATAGAACCTGACCCTACAAGTGCCGAATCCTTTTTCTCCTTCATTATCTCATGCGCTTCAATTACGGCTTTAGCCGATGAGTCATTGCCGAAAATCACTCCCACCTCGTTGTTCAGGAGATATTCATCAGATATGCCGGCCTGCTCCAATGCTTCCCTGGAGGCCATATACGCATATTCCGCCTCTTCCGACATACCGACTCGCTGACGTCGGTCAATTACACCCTTAAGCTTAGGACGTTCCACAATTCCGGTCAGTGCTGATCGGTAGCCATATTCCAATCGGATCTTCTCAATACCGATGCCCGAACGACCGGCTTTGAGTGATTCTGTCACCTCTTCTTTATTTTTCCCGATACAGGACCAGATTCCCATACCTGTCACTACAACTCTTCTGCTCATCTGACTACAAAAGTCCTCCGTTGATTGAGATTGTTTCACCTGTGATATAAGCGGCCTCTTTTGACGCAAGAAATGATACCAATGCGGCTACTTCTTCAGCTTCACCAAATCGATTCAGAGGAACCTGCTTTTTCAGTTCACTTTCATTTAAATCCTTGGTCATATCGGATTTAATATAACCCGGAGCCACTGCATTAACCGTAACCTTGCGTGGACCAACTTCTTGAGCTAACGCTTTAGTAGCCCCTATCAGAGCTGCTTTGGCAGCTGAATAGTTCGATTGCCCGGGTAACCCTTTTATTCCTGAGAGTGATGCTATATTTATGATTCGACCGTTACGTTTGGTAAGCATCCCCTTCAGCACACGACGAGTGGTATAAAAGAACCCGTCTAATGTAGTGTTGATAACTCTATGCCATTGTTCGGTTTGCATGAAAATCAGCAAATTATCTTCACGTATGCCGGCATTGTTTACCAGTACGGTTATTCTGTCCTCAGGATGCCTTTCCTCCCATTTCTCAAGGGCGGCGTCTACCTCAGACTCGGAAGCCACATCAAAAGGAAGGAGTTCCGCGATTCCATTGTTAGCAGTAATGTAGTCGGCTACCTGACGAGCGGCAACTTCATTACTGCGGAAATTTATCAGAATTCCCAATCCATCAGAAGCCAATCTTTTTGCTATTGCGGCCCCGATACCTCTGGAGCCCCCTGTAACTAATGCGTAATCCATTACTTCAGATAGTCGATAATGTGAGTCCTGAGATATTTTTCTGTTTCTGCAACCTCTTCATAAAAAGGTGTATCCTCAATAAACTTCGGACAAATAGCGCGTATCGCCTTATATTGTTCAAGTGTCTTGGGAGATAGTTTGTCTGATAGTTCAAGACAATCAGTGGCTTGGGCAAGGGCTATATATAGAATAGACATCACCTGATACGCATTGTTGATAACACGCTTGCAGAGTAAAGCACTGTTAGTGCCCATGCTGACAATATCTTGATTATCATTATTATTGGGTATGCTATGCACATAATTCGGCATTGCCAGAGTCTGGCACTCGGCTGTAGTTGAAGTAGCTGTGAACTGACAGGCCTGCATGCCGTAATTGAGTCCTAACACACCCAGATTTAGGAATGGCGGAAGGATACCGTTTATACGGTCATGAAACAGATAATTAAGCTGGCGCTCGGCAGTCATGGCAAGGCGCACGATTGCTATTTTAACCTTATCTTCTTCAAGTGAAATGTAATCTCCGTGGAAATTGCCACCATGATATATGTTTTGAGTAGTATAATCTACTATGGGATTGTCACAAGCAGAATTAACTTCATTCTCAATAACTTCGGCAGCATTTTTCAGAGTGTCGTAAATTGGACCGTAGATTTGTGGCAGACAGCGAAGTGAATAGTATGCCTGAACTTTATGCTCAAAATATTCAGCGCGGTTCTTTTCAGGATCATACAATTCATGTTCCCTCTTCTGCAAACTTTTGCTGCCGGCGCTTACCTCTCTTAGCCAACGCGCTATCACTTGCTGGCCGGGTTGCCGGCGGCATTCATTCTCTTCGACCGACATGTAGTCGTCAAATGAATCAGCAATTTCATTTATCCATGCTCCGGCAATAGTGGCATATTTTAAAAGATTTTCTGCGTAATATTGATTTATAATCGATATGCCGGTCATTACCGATGTGCCGTTGGTAACAGATAAACCTTCACGCACATAAATACCCATAGGCTCAAGCGAGAGCTCGGCAAATACTTCTGAGGTCGGTCTCCATTGACCGTTGTAATGCACTTTTCCTTCACCTATCAGGCATAAGGCTATGTGTGCGAGTTGCACCAGATCACCGCTTGCCCCGACACTGCCATGTTGCGGAATAAAGGGATATACTCCATAATTTATCATCGAAGCAAGCAATTCCAGAACCTTCGCATTTACTCCTGAGCGAGCTTGAAGGAAAGTGCCTATGCGTGCTATCATGGCAGATTTTACCTCTATATCCGAGAGAGGTTCTCCGGCTCCGGTAGCGTGGCTGCGTATTATATTATACTGAAGATCTTTGAGATATGCATCATCAACCCTCCATTGTGCCATCGGGCCGAATCCGGTGTTTATGCCATAGATTACCTTATCAGTTACAAATTCCTTAAGAAATTCATGACAATTTCTAACATTCTGCATCTCTTCCGGAGGCAATGTGAATGCTTTATTGTCAAACAGGTTCTTATAAATTTCGGATAATATCATTGTTATTGCTGTCTGTTTGCTTTCAGGCGAAATTTATTTCATTTTTTTAAATTTCATAAATTCGCTTAAATTCAAATTACAAAAATACAAAAACAAATTCTAATAGCAAATTTGACGATATACTCTAAGT
>CAMWLY010000124.1 GCA_947175145.1 uncultured Muribaculaceae bacterium
CAAAAATATGAATAAACTTAGCAGAAAGACATTTATTCGGCTCTCATATCAAAGAGAAAACTATTTATAAAAACCCCTACTCATAATTAAAATAAATAAGCAAATTTTAGAAAAAATAAATGAGGTCGTCTATTCATAACTTTATGGAAAGTGTAAGTACTTATCAGGGGATGTTACTTTCTCCTCCCAAAAACTAATTTAGAACATAATATGGTCGTTTTTAGAATGGTAAAATCAGACATATGCTGCCATATTACTACAGAAAATCGCAAGGATAAACCCCTGCGATTTTTTTGGTGCCTATCAAGAAGGCTATTTTCTGATGGTTACATAATAGTAACATACCATAAAAACTGAGGAGTTTTAAGTTTTGAAACTCCTCAGTTTTTATATCGGTTATTATTAACTCAGTTTATCCCTTTACAGAATTGAACTGAAAAGTTGGGGAAGATTCTGTACACTGTCAAAGCAATACTGATATATGTATGGAACAAGTCCGAAGAACACGATTCCGAGAACACATAGTGAAAGACCAACGCGCTCACAACGTGTGCTATCAAACTTCTCAATTACCGGTTCATCACTGCTAATCCACATTGCTTTCACTACCAACAGATAATAATAGAGAGAAATAATTGTGTTTATAAGTGCAATCAGAACCAACATATACAATGCCATTGAGCCGGTGGCTGTCACAGAGTTGAATATAAGAATCTTGCTGAAGAAACCGGCAAATGGAGGAATACCTGCCAATGAGAACATCGCGAGAGTCATTGCAAATGACAACCAGGGATTAGTCTTGTGCAGACCATTATAGTCATCCATTGAAAGTCTTCCCGTCTTATTCTCAATAGCGGAAATAACAGCGAATGCACCCAAGTTGCTGACTACATAAACAAAAATGTAGAACATCATTGAAGCGAGACCAAGGCCACTTAATGTCATTACGCCAAGCATAATATAACCTGCCTGGGATACAGAAGAGAATGCCATGAATCGCTTCATATTTTTCTGACGCATTGCAAAAAGATTTCCTACAGTTATCGTAAGGATAAGAACAGCATACATCATCCATTCCCATACTTCTGAATAGACAGTACCGAAAATCTGAACAAAAATTATGAAGAATGCAAATGCTGCGGCACCCTTGCTGACAACGGAAAGATAGCTTGTCACCGCAGTGGGAGCACCCTGGTAGGTATCAGCTGTCCAAAGATGGAAAGGCACGAGTGAAAGCTTGAAGCCTATACCTGCAATCAAGAAAGCAAGAGCAACGATAAGAAGACCACTTATTTCACTTCCGCTAATCTGAGCTGCGATATCACTGAAATAAAGCGAACCGACACCTGAGAATGCATAGACAAATGAGAGACCTGTGAGAAGTATTCCTGAAGAAAATACTGCTGTCATTATGTACTTGACTGCAGCTTCATGACTCTCATATCTGTTCTTATTAAATGCTACAAGCGCTGCAAGCGGAAGAGAAGCAGACTCAAGACCGATGATGAAGAGAAGGAAATGGCGTGCGGAAATCATCAGGTACATTCCGAAGAGTGTCACCAGAATGAGCTCATAGAACTCACCTTTTCTTACTATCATATCATCGGATTCAGTCCATTTTGCAGCCTGAAGGAACACAAGGAACACACCCACATTAAGGATGCATTTCATCGCATTGCAAGCAGTGTCGTTAACATACATTCCTCCGAATACCTCCTCATTGCATGAAGGAACTATCCACATAGCGCATGTGCCAAGAAGGAAAAGAATCGTTGTAAAGGGGGTAAGAATCTTCTTGCCGGATTCATTCGAAAATGTATCGAATAAAAAGACAATGAGGAAAATTCCTAACACTATAAGCTCGGGCAACATTGCCCCAAAATTAGAATAGTCCATTAGTTTGAAAATTTCTTTTTATCGTTACATTATTAAATTGCGGCTAAAATACCTGTATTCTGAATAGCAGCTATAATCGGTGAGAAGCTCGCTTGAATTGTTTCATTTATCCAATTGGGGAAACAACCGATTCCTGCAATACAGAGAATAAGTGTTACGGTTGAGAGTCTCTCAAACCATGTTGCATCTGTAAGAGAAAGATGATGATCATCATATACCGGTCCGAGAAGAAGTTTTCCAACCACCCGAAGAATGTAGACTGCTGTGATTACAATGGAACATGTAGCACAGATAACAAAAATTCTGTGGAAAGTATCGGCATCCTGGAATGAACCGAAGAATATTGTCATTTCGGCTACGAATCCTGAGAGTCCGGGAAGACCAAGAGACGCAAAACCGGCAATCATATAGCATACTCCGAGATAAGGCATGATTCTCATCAAGCCTCCCATCTGACGAATATCACGTGTATGTGTTCTTCCGTAAATCATACCGATCAATGCGAAGAACAGGGCTGTCATCAGACCATGTGAAAGCATCTGAAGGATACCACCTGTCATAGCAGTCTGATTGAGCATTAACAACGCAAAAAGTACCATACCGCAGTGTGAAACAGAAGAGTAAGCGTTTATATACTTTAAGTCCGTCTGAACACATGCGGAGAATGCACCGTATACAATACTGATACCGGTGAGGATAATAAATATCCATGCAAGTTCATTGGCTGCCTGTGGGAGAAGATAGATAGAGATGCGGAAACATCCATATCCACCAAGCTTCATTAGCACACCTGCATGGAGCATTGAAACCGCTGTCGGTGCACAAGCATGACCGTCGGGCGACCATGTATGGAAAGGGAACATTGCTCCCAACACACCAAATCCAACGAAAGTGAAGACGAAAAGCATTCTCTGCCATGATTCGTCAACTCCAAGCTTGGCAATTTCAAGGAGATTCCAAGTGTGTGCCCCGTCAACTTCAGGACTGAGCCAGTGGATTCCGAGAAGTCCGAGCATCAGGAATGCAGAACCACCCATCAACATAAGAGTCAACTTCATTGCTGAATATTCTTTTCTACCTGTACCCCATACACCGATAAGAAGATACATCGGGATAAGCGCAACTTCATAGAACATGAACATTGTGAAGATATCAATCGAAATGAAGAACCCAAACACTCCGGTTGAGAGGAGACAGAACCATAGGAAGAAGTTCTTGGGGAGTGGATTAATCTTCCATGATGCAAAAGTACCTGCGAATACTATTATTGCAGAAAGCATCAACATCAATACTGAGATTCCGTCTACACCGACAGCCAGATGAATATTAAGAGGAGCATACCACATCCAAGAACCCGTGAAGAGCATCTCATCATCAACTCCCATTTCTCGAAGACGAAGGAAATCACAGCAAAGCCAAATTGCCAATCCAAGCAATGCTGTGGAACCGACTACCATGACTGAGCGGATTGCATTCATACTGCTGTTACGGCAGAGTCCCAATCCGGCCAACATGATGACCGGGATTATTACAAACCAGATTAATATATTTCCAAACAACATAAT
>CAMWLY010000125.1 GCA_947175145.1 uncultured Muribaculaceae bacterium
CCGCCGGGATGTATATCGAGCGTGGAATGTATAAGGTCAAGAAAGCGATACAGAATTTCTTCCGCGAACTTCTGGAGATGCTCTTTCAGGCAGCCTCTCTGACCATCGACACGATACGCACATTCTTCCTTGTTGTGCTTGCGATACTCGGACCGATAGCTTTCGCAATATCAGTGTGGGATGGGTTCCAGAACACACTTGTGCAGTGGATCTGCCGATATATCCAGACTTACCTATGGTTGCCAGTGGCAGACCTCTTTTCAACGATACTCGCAAAAATCCAAGTCCTGATGCTCCAGAACGACATTTCTGAACTGACCAATAATCCGAATGTTGACCTCGACGGCAGTAACACCGCTTATACCATATTTATGATTATCGGTATTATAGGTTACTTCACGATTCCGACGGTTGCAGGATGGATAATTCAGGCCGGAGGCATGGGTAGTTACAATCGAAATGTCAATAATGCAGCCATGACCGGTGGCTCTTGGGCAGGTAGTATCGCAGGAGGGGTTGCAGGAAATGTAGCCGGTAGAGCCGGAAAACTTCTTAAATAATTTCAGCCTATGCAGTTCAAATCATTGAAAAACATCGAATCTTCCTTCCAGCAAATCCGCTTATTCGGCATAGTTGTAGTATGTGTATGCGCTCTGACTGCTATCTGTTCGGTTATTTTCGCATTGAATTTTGCAGAAAAACAGCGAGAAAAAATCTATGTGCTTGATGACGGCAAGAGCTTGATGCTCGCCCTATCACAGGATATGGAACAAAACCGACCGGCAGAGGCTCGTGAGCATGTGCGGCGTTTTCACGAACTCTTCTTTACTCTCTCGCCGGATAAATCAGCTATCGAGCATAATATCAATCGAGCCATGTCTCTGGCGGACAAGAGTGCCTACAATTATTACTCCGATTATGTGGAAAAGGGCTACTATAATCGCATTATCGCCGGAAACATCACTCAGGTACTTCAAGTGGACAGTATCATAGCGGACTTTAATAATTATCCTTATAATGTCCGTACTTATGCCCGGCAGATGATTATTCGTCAGAGCAATGTAACCGAACGAAGTCTTGTAACACAGTGTAAACTGGTCAATACCAACCGCTCTGACGACAACCCCAACGGATTTATGATTGAAGGATTGACAATTCTCGAAAATAATGACATAATCACAACTCAAAGAACCTTAAATCAATGAAAAACAAAATCAAATCTGCCATATCACTCTTTTTATATAAGGTGTGGCACGACCCCAAAGGAAAACTCACAGCTAAAATCAAAAGGGCGTGTGATGATATGCCTCACAAACGAAGACTTACGGTTGTAACCCTGCTTCTCTCTGCTTTCGTCCTACTTGCCTTCTTCGTATTCGGTCATGCCTGCTACCAAATGGGAGCCGGTCATGCCAGACAGGAAATTAAAGTGGAACATATCCGCCAGCTCGAAATCTCCAATAATTCCGTGAGCCATGAAACTGATTGACGATCTTAAAACGAAACTCACGCCAAAGACTCCGGCGGAACGTGAGAGGCTCAAAAAACTGGCAGTCTATACGGTGCTTTTTCTCTCATGCCTTGTCTGCTTATGGTTGATTTTCGCTCCTTCGGCAGAGAATGAGACTGAAATGGGAAAGGCAAATATGGAATTGCCGGACCAGACTTCCGGCGGTATGCCGAAGACAAAGTTAGAGGCATACGAACAGGAGGCGGCAAATGCGGATAAGCAACGGCAGGACAGTACGATAAATGCCATATCCCTACAACTCGATACTGTAACTGCGCCTACTGAATCCGTCGTTCCTGATGAAATTCAAAACTCGGCAGATGCGTATCAGCAGGCACAGGCATCACTTCAAGATTTTTACATCCCTGATTATAGCCAGACAGATCAAGTCGCAGAGTTACAGGCACGCATAGATGAGTTGGAGGCTCAAAACTCTATTGCTCAACAGCAGACCCAGCAGCCGGATGAAATGGAACTACTCGAACGATCGTATCAGCTTGCGGCACAGTATATGGGAAACGGCAATAACGGGTATCAGGCTCCACCTACATCTAAAACAGAAGATAACGGTAAACGAATTGTGCAGCCGGTTCAGAATGTTACCCATAGTGTAGTATCTTCCTTGGGTTCTTCCACAAACGAACGAGGTTTTAATACATCGGTTGGTATGCGCCCGACAACTGATAAAAATACTATCGCCGCTGTTATTGCCGGAAATCAGTCGGTTGCAAACGGACAGTCTGTTAAGTTGAGAACAACAGAACCCATGTGGATTGGCGACAGGCTTATACCTCGAAATACTACTGTTGTAGGAGCGGCCAGACTTCAGGATGAACGATTGGAGATTGTGATAACCTCAGTGGAAAGTAAGGGCTCAATCTATGAAGTGGAATTGAAAGTATATGATTCCGACGGTCAGGAGGGAATAAATATCCCCAATTCTATGGAGAGTGATGCGCTGCACGAAATTGGTGCAAATATGGGTAGCACGATAGGCAGTTCAATCAATATCTCTACAAATACAGGAGCGCAGATTGCCTCAGATGTAGGCCGTGGACTTATAAATGGCGTCAGCCAGTATCTTACAAAAAAGATGCGTACCGTTAAAGTACACTTGAAATCCGGCTATAAAGTGATGTTACATCAAACCGAAGACAACTAACCTTAATCAAATTAAATCTATGAATCTGAAAACAATTATCCTTTCTACTATCGCCCTTTTGGGCATCGCTTCTCCTTCTTTTGCAAAGTCAAAAAAGGTCAATAACACCGAGAACAACGTGTCGTCAGACTCTGAGCAGGTATCCGAACACGATATGAATGTGTACGGCGGCAACTACACCGACGGGGACAAATTCGAGGGTCTTACCCGTAAAATCGGTTTCGACCGCATGATACCGCCCCACGCGCTGGAGGTATGCTACAACAAGACAACACATATTATCTTCCCTTCTGAAATCGTCTATGTTGACCTCGGCAACGAAAATCTTGTCGCCGGACTCGCCGACGGTGCGAAGAATGTGCTTCGTGTAAAGTCTGCCTTCAAGTCGTTCAAGCAGGAGACAAACCTGTCGGTAATCACCGAGGACGGCTCATATTACACGTTCAACGTGAAGTTCGCAAAGGAACCGCTGTTGCTCAGCATCGAGATGACCGACTTCCTCCACGACGGCGAGGCTGTCAACCGTCCGAACAACGCGCAGGAGATCTATCTTGAAAAGTTGGGCAGTGAAAGCCCTATGCTTGTCAAGCTCATCATGAAGTCAATCTACAAGCAGAACAAGCGCGAGATAAAGCATATCGGCTCAAAGCGTTTCGGGGTGCAGTTCCTCCTGAAATCCATCT
>CAMWLY010000126.1 GCA_947175145.1 uncultured Muribaculaceae bacterium
AACAATAATAATAATTAACTTCAAACACCTAAAAGATGAAAAAAAGCATCTATTTAATCGCAGTAAGTGCTCTGGCACTTTCAGCTTGTACTTCGGAAGAAGTAATATTTGAAGGCAAACAGAGCAATGTCATCGGCTTTCAGAATGTTGTTGACAAACAGAGCCGTTCAACTGCTACTGAGGTGACTGCGTCAAGCCTCAATCACTTCAGCGTATTCGGTTATTACACCAATCCGAATGTATCCACTCAGGCCATTCTCGTCTTCAACAACGAGCTCGTGACTAAAGGCGATAAAAACGGCCAGACTGTCTGGAACTATGACAACACTCGTTATTGGGTGCCGAACGCAACCTATTGCTTCTACGCCTATAGCTGTGGCGACATCAAGCTCAACAGCCAATTCGGACATTTCACTATGGATGTGACTAAATCCCTCGCGAATGATCGTGTCCTGAAAATTGAAGACTATGTCTGCGACGAAACACATCAGCATGACCTTCTCTATGCTGCTAAGGAGGGTGTAAAACCTGAAACTGATGAGACTGGCCAGAAAGTTGTCAGCGGCACTGACGTGGCATTCAAATTCGACCACATCCTTGCCAAAATCGACACTAAATTCAGAAGCAGCTTTGCTCCCGAATATACTGTGGAGATTAAGAATATCACTGCCTCCAACATTCGCAATGTCGGTAGTTATGACCCCAAAAATAATGGTTGGAATAATACTCCCAAGCGTGTGGCTATGGAAGACGGTAAGGATCCTTATGTAGTGCTTCACGAAGGGACACCCATTGTAGCTCAGAAAGGTGGCGTAGTCACTGACGTTGCCGGCAACTCTACTACTATTACAGAACTCACTCCCACCTCTGATTTCGCATTCGTCCTCCCTTACGCATATACAGGTGGCGATGTAAAACTTTCGTTTGAGATGACTCTTAAGAAAGATGGTGAAGTGATTCTTTCTCGTGTGCTCAGCGGTTCATGGAGCCCGACTTGGCAGCCCGGTCACTGGTACACTTATACTATCGACATCACCGGTGATGCAACCAATTTGACTCCAATCATGTTCACCACCGAAACTGACCCGATCAGCGGTTGGTCTACAGGTGAAACTCCCTCTGACATCACTTTCTCTGCAAACTAATCATCAGCGAAAAATAGTTCAATATCGCGCATTGCGTGATATTGAACTATCAAAATAAAGAGGAACGCAGGCAAGCGTTCCTCTTTATTTTGTTATGCTGGTCCCTGATAGATTTCAAAGTATTGCGCCGCTTATGCTCACATTGGAGCACTACTTTTGGATGAATGTGCCATTCGCGAAAGGGTGCATATTGCTCTCCGCCCGCAAGCTCAAGGAAAATCCGAGATGGTGAAATCTTTCAGTTGCAAAAAAAAGCGCGCCGTGTGGCAACGCTTCTTTTAGAGGTGCGACTGTTGCGCATCAGTACGAAAGCATTGGACGCACATTATGCTCTTGTGTTGTGGCAACACTACTGGAGCTTTGAGCTGACCCTGCAGACAAATCGATAAAATATGCGTTAGTGGTTGACTGAGAAGAAGTCCACCATCCAATGTTTCTATTGGGTAGAATATAATTCAGGTATTCGCAATACGGAGGCAACTTGCATCTGACGGTTACAAGTGTTTTCATCAGATTTTCTTTGTCTGTAAAAGTAAAAGAATTTTGCTTATTAATTAACACTCTCATTATATTATCACTCATATCCTCCGTCTGATGTCTTGTCGGCAGATACCAGCCGGTAGTATTCGCGACAGGTGGTGTAAGCGTGCTGTGCCAATTCTCTGTGCCGTATACCTCACATGCATAAAAGGCGGGGAAATGTTTTTTTAGCGTAACTTCTTTCTGATACTTTTCACTTAATTTCGGTATTTCATTAAGAATCAATTGCCGATAATAATATCCGTGATATCCGGCATCACCAGTAATGTGGACCTGCTCGGTAAAATAATTTAAGTCGCACCATTTGACTTTATTCTCACATGCATCAGTCAGAGCCATGACATATCCATGGCAGTCCTCAGAGCCGATTATTTTAGTATAATCGATCTGATATTTGTCTGAAGGGACTGCAGTAGGACCGACATGAAATATGACACCCACGCAGGTATGCTCATCAAGCAGATCCACAGCATCGTATGGCAAAGGATAGCCTTTCCGGTCCTTGCTGCAAAAGAAATCGCCTACCTTTACCTTATCACCCATCAGATAACCCATGTCGATGGTCTCGTCATGGATAAAGCGCGTATTGCGGGTCTCATTCGGACGTATGGTCTGCACCCCACCGTAGGTCTTACCGTCGCGATAGGTGTATTCCCAATTGAACGTGTACTCGTCCTCGTCACCCAAGATATAACGATAGCTTCCGTCCTGAGCATGAAAGGTGATATCTTTACGATCATCATCCGCAACCCCATCGTAGTACTTGAGGTAAGTCGCATTCTTATAATCGCCTAAATAGATGAAAAAGTCATCAAAGCCGGTATCGGAGTCGGTAAACTTAGTAGAGGTGATTTTAGCCAATTTTGGGTCTATTGTGTCGTATGTTAACTCAATCTGATAGTTCCTCGGGCGGTACTGGACGGTCTCGCCGTTAGCAAGTAGCCATCTCACTTTCGGGTCGAGAACAAAGCAGTTCCTTATATGGCTTAGCTCTATCTTGATGCTGCGCGAGGTGGTAAAGCCGGTCTGAGACCACACCATCGGGTCGCAGTATCTGAAGTCCTCCTCCTTGCTCTGATCCTCTCTATATGTGAACAAGGGAAGACCTTTGAAATAACCATCGATATTTTCTTTCATCAGCAACCCGATTTTCTCTTGAGTCCCAACATCATTACCCTCAAGCTTCACATCAGCCTGGGGAGTATAGGGGTAATAGGCGATGTATTTATACATTGTGGCGTCGTAGTAGATACGCTGCTTCCCCTCGGTGTTGTCGGCATCGAAGTCCCATTTCTCCCCGTCATATATGTATGGCACATTGTCGGCCAAAAGCTTCTTGCCGGTTTCATCGAGGATAATGATGCCGATGCGGTCGCCCTTCTCAAACTCTGTGGAGGCGCCGGCTTCGAATGAGCGGGTGCTACCGGAGCCGGAGACTCTGTTTACTGTTTCGGCGACCCTGATTTCCAGCGCCTCGCCTGAACCTGCCTCCGGCTGCCCCGGCTCATCATAATCAGACTGACAGGCAGAGAGCAGGCAGATTGCCGGCAAGAGGTATGTTAAATGCAAGAGG
>CAMWLY010000127.1 GCA_947175145.1 uncultured Muribaculaceae bacterium
GTATAAAAAATATTATTGATTTATATTTCATTGAATTAACTTAATTAGGTTTGATAGGTATATTAGTGTATTTATTTCATGATTGCTGAAGCTGCCCCTGATTGTTCTCCAACTTCATTGTTTCGTTGCACTTTCTTGCCGTAACCGAAAGTATATGTCACGGAAAGATTCAAACGGCGATGAAGGTTGTTGCCGTCGATAAATGCGGTCTCGCTATATAAAGGTGTTGACAAAGTGTTTGTGGCACATAGCCAGTCATTGCGGAACAGATTTATTGCGCTGAAACGGATATTCCAGTTCGCACGACTCCAGCCTGCAATCAACTGATAGAAATCGCGGTCTTTATAGATCACGCCGCGATTGCCCTGCACTGAGAGATTTCTTGTCTGGTAAGAAGCTTGAAAATAGAAATTTCCAAGATAATAAGTGGCGGAAGCATTGCAGGTGAAAGGATTACGTGAAATGTTGAACAGACCGTTCATACGGAAAAAGGTTAAAGACGGCGAGGCCGCAAGCTGAAAATTACCATCAAGCAGCTTATAATTGAAAGAAACACCGATTTTAGTACGGTTGTAGTCACAATCCGTCTCAAACCCTCGAATAAGAGCCGTGCCATCTTTATATGGACTGTAAACAGGCACATACAGATTGTATTCTCCAAAGTATTGGGCAAAAGCAGAGGCTGACAGGTTATTAGAGGGCATCCAGTTATATGATAGATTTAAAGTGATCTGCCTTGACAATCCGAGATCAGGATTTCCGGTATAATACATCAGTTCGTTTTGCTGAAGAACATTGGGCGTTTTCTCGCTTGCACCGGGATAGTTTGCTCCAAAATGGAAATATGCCCGGAGGGAGTGCTTCTGTGATGGAGAAAAACCCGCAGATACATTTATAAGCGGATAGACCTCGGAAACGGATAGTTCGTTGATTTTGTTTCTCTCCCACTGCAATGCAACATCCGTACTCACATTCCATTTATTATTGGAAAAATTGTAACCGAGCGAAGCACCGGCATAGGTATCTGAGAATTTGTTATCGTATGGAGATGAGCCGAAATAGCTTACATCATTTGATGTCGAGCCATACCAAGCTCTGAAAAAAGCGTTCTGGTGCCCTGTAAATCTTTTGTACACAGTTGCGCTTCCTCTTAATTGCCATACATTTTCTTTGGAGTCATTCAGAATATCACTGTTACCGTCCGAAGTCTGATAACAATAGGAATAATTGGTATGTCCGTAGTTTAAACCGGGAGCAATGCTCAGATGAAAATTGCGCGGTAAAATGAAATAATAATTGCCAGACCATATGATGTAGCGGCTTGTAGATGGCTCATCCCGCCTATATGAATGTTTACCGGTCTGTTCAGGTTCAAACGAAAGATTGCCAGCGGTTTCGGCTGTCGGTGACTGGTCAAAGTTAAAGCCGACTGTATTTACAATCTCCACGTTGTCTGAATCATAGATGGCTCTGAAAGTCACGGGATACTGATTCTCCTTGAAACGAGAATGATCGAGTGTTTCCTTGCGTGTGAGATGATAAGGTTCTCCAACTCTATTTTCAAGAGTGTAGCGTCCGATGGTAGAGGTTCCGGAGTGTTTGATGTCGTGGTTGGAGGCACCGGCGTATAGATCGTAAGCCATGCTTTTATATGTGAACTTAGAATATATGGATGCTCTGCTTGAGAGCTTACCTACAAGGAAATTCTCATTAACCGTGGCTTTTGTATATCCACCGTATTCATATTTCTGCATTATAAAATTGACAACGTGCTCGTTGCCATGAAACCGTGGGTCGGTAGGAAAATCAAGAAATTCCACCCTGCGAACATCAGCAGTGCGAATACCTTCAATCTCTTCTTGAGAGGCAGGGATATAGTTGATATACATCGCTACAGCCTGATCGCTCGGAGTTGTAACCGTATTATCCACCAAATTAACGATAATTTGAGGGATTGCGAGCTGACGCAACAGATCAATGGCATTTTGAGCCGCATTTTTTTGTTTACCAGTTGGGATATATGATGTAGAAGTCGCTGATGTGCGTTGCATCCGCGCTTTTACGACGACCTCGCTAAGTTCTCGTGTCTTTAATGTGTCGACCAGTTCCTGCGCATAAACAGGAACTGTTACAAATATCATTATAAAAATTGGAATGAAAATCCTCATAATGGATTCTGTATTATTTAGTTACTGCTACAAAATTACGCACAAGAGATAGATAATAGTATCGCCTTCCGGGAGAAATCATCTCAAAGAAGACGAATTATAAAACTTTGATTAACAATTATATCTGAGCGAGAGAAATTGAGATAGGAGGGAATGTCTCCGTATGATGCAATTTCAGTTATCCGAGGATAGCGGTCAAGTAGTCGGAGATACCGTTGTGCCGGAGTATGGCTACAAAACTTCAGGAATTGATCATAAAGTTGCTCAAAGAGTCCCATCATCAAGTTCATTATTTTGAAGTTTATAACATTCTACAATTATTCGTAACTTTCTTAGAATGAATATCTGACTCCTACAGAAAGCGAAACTGTTTTTCTTACCCAACCCTCATTAAGGAACGGGTACTGAGTTCTAAACATGTAGGAGAAGTGATCGCCGGTTTCAACGGCAACTTCGCCAAGCACTCCGACATTGAATCGATCTGAAAAGCTGCCTGACATTGCTTCCTTCTGGTCGCTGTCATTTCGATATTGACGACCTGCGATTGCTTCCTGCAAGTAAGGACCGGCTCCAATGCGAAGCCCTAAATTATCAGATATAGGGAATCTGAAACTTGCTACCACCGGGATATTGACACTCCAGATACTTTGCCAGTTTGCATGGTTGGCATAAAAGCTGAGTTCCTTAGATGATAATGTAGCTCCATTGTTGTGATAAGCAATCTCCAACTGAGGAGTTAGACTCCAATGAGAGTTGAAGTTGATTTCATAACCGCTTCCGATGAAGGCACCACCGCCCCAGCTGTACGATTTGTCATATTGACGCAATACTCCTTTTTCGACACACAGGTTGTGCCAAAAGTCGGAGTCGATGTTCTCGTAATATGTATTGAAGTACTGATTCATCGTGCGTAAAAATGAGGTACGTTTTACAAATTTACGCATGAATAAGGGAAAATAGTATCGCCTTCTCTGGGAAATCGTCACGGAGAAGGCGAATTATAAACTTGGATTTATATTTTGAGAGAAATTACTGCTTCAACAATGCCTTTTTGATGCGGCAAAGCGTAATCGGATCAATCT
>CAMWLY010000128.1 GCA_947175145.1 uncultured Muribaculaceae bacterium
CCTGTCCACCTCCAAATTCATATACCTTTTCCACAAGGCCATCGAGAAAATATCTATCATGACTAACTATAATCACGGTGCCGTTGAAATCCCTGATAGCTTCTTTCAATATTTCTTTGGTAGTAATATCAAGATGGTTTGTCGGTTCGTCAAGAATCAGGAAGTTGACCGGCTCAAGCAGGAGTTTAATCATAGCCAAGCGTGTCTTTTCACCGCCTGAGAGAACCTTTACTTTTTTATCAACCGCCTCACCGCCAAACATAAATGCACCCAGTATATCTCTGACTTTAGTGCGCCAGTCTCCGGTGGCTACATTATCGATTGTTTCAAACACGGTCAGTTCACCATCGAGTAATTGTGCTTGATTCTGCGCAAAATAACCGATTTTTACATTATGACCGATTTTTAAATTGCCGGTGTAGGGGATATCTCCCATGATGCATTTGACCAGTGTGGATTTACCCTCTCCGTTTTTTCCGACAAAAGCAACTTTTTCACCTCTGCGTATTGTGAATTCTGCATGATCAAATACCTGATGACTACCGTAAGATTTACCAACATTCTCAAGAATCAGCGGGAAATCCCCTGATCTTTCTGCAGGTGGAAATTTAAGCTTGAGTCTGGAGTTATCTGTTTCATCAACCTCGATGGGTATGATCTTTTCAAGCTGTTTTATCCTGCTTTGTACTTGTATAGCTTTAGTCGCCTGATATCGGAAACGTTCTATAAATGCTTTGATGTCCGCAATTTGCTTCTGCTGATTCTCGTATGCACGCAATTGCTGCTCGACTCGCTCCTTGCGAAGCTCTGTAAACTTGGTATAGCTGACCTTGTAATCGTAAGCTTTCCCACATGAAATTTCTATGGTTCGCTTCGTGACATTATCAAGAAAAGCTCTGTCGTGACTAACCAAGACCACAGCTTTTGCTTTGTTATTAATAAAATTTTCGAGCCACTGTATTGATTCTATATCCAGATGGTTAGTGGGCTCGTCGAGCAGAAGCACATCGGGCTTTTGGAGAAGTATTTTCGCCAGTTCAATCCTCATTCGCCAACCACCGGAAAATTCTTTAGTAGGGCGATTTAAATCATTTCTGGTAAATCCCAATCCAATCAGGGTAGTTTCTATCTCACCTTCCATATTGGCACCACCCGCCAGATCAACCTGCTCGTTGAGAAAAGTCAATTTATCTATTGCTTCTGCATATTGCGGGGATTCATAATCTGTATTTGAAGCCAGCCACATCGAAATACGGTTTATTTCTTCTTGTATTGTAAATATAGAAGAGAATGCTTTCCGGACTTCTTCAATTACGGTAGTATCATCGGCAACATTCATCTGCTGCGGCAGGTAACCGATTGTTAAGTCGTTTGGCTTTCCAATAGTCCCGGAAGTGGGAGATTCTAATCCGGCCAAAATCTTAAGTAATGTAGATTTACCGGCACCATTTTTCCCGGTTAGACCAATTCGATCGTTATCATTGATTACAAAGCTTATGTCATCAAAGAGCGGTTTGGCGGAAAACTCCACCGAGAGATTGTTTATTGATACCATAGAAGTGTTGAAAGTACTTGTCTCAAATAGTAAAAATTCGAGAGCAGGTGCTACAAAGCGTTGTAAATGCAAATTTACCAATATTTAGGCATTATATCAAATTAGGGTTAATGCCACGGCTATTACTTAAATAATTGGTTCCGTATAGGTATAGTAATACAAAAAAACGTGGTCGTATTCAACAAATATCAGTGTAAATAGGTTTTAACTTGAAAGGCCTTATGCCCATGATTGATAAGTATGGCTTCTCCGGCTTTACTTAAAAGAAACCAATTTTATGGAGAACACACAAAATCAGCAGGAGACACCTCGTAAGACCGGCTGGCACAAAATATGGGGAGTTACATCTAAAATCATCGATTATCTGCTTCCGGTAGCCATATCGGTAGCACTTATCGTGTGGTTGTTTAATAAAGTAAATTTCCATGAGATGATAGATGTCGTGCGCCGGGAATGTAATTTCTGGTGGGTAGTGGTGATGATGGCAATCACCACTCTTTCGCATATTACACGCGGTGTGCGATGGGGGATTCAGCTCAGAGCAGCCGGTGTGCCACGTATGAGCGTTACAAAAGAGTCTGTATCAATATTTGGCGCATACGCTCTCAATCTTATTTTCCCTCGCCTTGGCGAAGCATGGCGCTGTCTTTTTATCAGCCGAAGTGAAAATGTATCGCTATCCACTGTGATTGGTACCGATATCGGAGACCGTGGCTCTGATGCTGTAGTTGTAATATGTCTTACGGTTGTTGCATTTATTGTAGCACACCCGGCTCTTGTCGATTTTATGAATCACTACAGCGTGGGGCGTGACATCGAGTCTATCATCTCCAACTGGATTCTTTGGGTCGCTATTTTGGGCTTTATCACAATCTTTTGGCTTGTGTGTCACTATATGCGCCGATATCAGTGGGTAAGCAAGATCGATAATAGCCTCGACATGATGTGGACCGGTTTCAAGGTGCTGTTTACCATGAAGGGTCGTGTGGCATACATATTCCTCACTCTCGGAATCTGGAGCTGCTATTTCCTTGAAACATACGTGATGTTTCAGGCATTTCCGTTTACTCGTGCTTTAGTGTCTGAACCTGGATTGGCATTTGGTCTTATTCCGGGATTGGTGGTATTCATATTCGGATCGTATTCGATGGCTATACCAAGCAATGGCGGACTTGGTCCGTGGAATCTTGCCGTGATGTTTGCACTCTCTCTTTACGGAATCAGCAATACTAATGGAGCCGCATTCGCAATGGTGATGTGGAGTTTCCAGGCTGCCTGGCTTGTTGTGCTTGGTCTGTTTTCTGCAGGATATGTGGCATTAAATCGCAAATCTTCACCCGAATATATATACAAACACAGCCACATTGAGTCTGCCGGCAAAGAATCGAACGTTTCCAACACCGCGAATACAGCGTCAGAAAAGTCTGAATAAAACATTATAATATCATAAAAAATGCTCCTGCTCGAATCTGACTCCAAAAGTTTCGAGCAGTTTCTTTATGAACTTAGTGATGGATAATAGCAATAGATGCATCGGTCTGCGTTTATACTAATTTGGGTATTGCTTTGACTAT
>CAMWLY010000129.1 GCA_947175145.1 uncultured Muribaculaceae bacterium
AATTAGTGAGTTGTCGGTGAACTACAGCCACATCAAAATAACCGCAAATAACCACTTTGCGAGTTGTAACCTGTTGAATGTCAGTTATGATTGCTTACCTAATTTTCGTATGGTGATTGAGTGAAATTTTGAGTTATTTGGCGGTTAAGATTACCAATCACTCCAATCATGCAATAATCTTGAATGAACGGTCGTTAAGAATGAGTAAATTTGCAGTATGAGAAAGGAATACAAACCGGACGATAAGTTCAAACGATGGGCAAGAGCGTTGCAATTTGCCTATCGCGAAGATGTGTTGAAAGATTTTAATGAATATCGGGCTCCACAGGTATTATTGAGTGAAGAAAATGCCAAACGTGGACTGATATTCTATGATGGCTTTCGTGATTTGATACTGAGTAAGGTCGGAAATGTTGCGACACAACTTACTGCGAATATGCTTAGGAGCGAACATATTCCTTACAATCTGTTCACTCCGTTGGAAACAATGCCGAAGATTGCAGCCGATATATTTAGTAAGATGATTGGTGTGCCTATTAAACAGATTAAGTCAATTGAAATCGAGTACGCTGGAACTGGAGACAAGTCTATGTACTTGAATGACCGAACTTCTTTCGATGCATTTGTGAGTTATGTCACTCCTGATGACAAAAATGGAGGTATCGGTATAGAAGTCAAGTACACTGAGAATGAGTATCCTCTTGGAGATAAAGAGGGTAAGGATATCGCGGGTGACAATCACTTATACAGGGATATGACGGTTGAAAGTGGTTACTTTAAGCCAAGTCTTGATATTTCGATGTTTCTTACTGCTCATCATCTTCGTCAAATATGGCGTAATCATATTCTTGGCTACTCAATGAAGCATAAAGGCGATGTGGATATTATTCACCATGTTCATATCTATCCGGAACACAATGAGCATTTCCATAAGTACGCATTACCTGAGTATAGAAAGTTACTCACTGAAAAGGGCAATGAATCATTCAAGACCATCACATACGAAAACTATTTCGATATGTTAGATTGCTATCGGGACAAAGTGGAAGTATCAAATTGGGTTAAATATCTTCGCAAAAGATATTTAGGAATTGATTGATAAACAAAAAAGCGGATAACTCTGACTGTTATGCCAGTGTTATCCGCTTAATGAGATTATTTTATTGATTATCTCTTCTTATTATCTTTGATGATATTGAGATTGATGTTGCCGTATCGCTTGTAGTGTGCGAAAAGTTGGTCCATCGCGTTTGCCGACAGTAAGGGGATTCTATCTTTCTCAGGATTACGGTCAGCCAATTTTGCAACTATGGTTCGGATATGAGTTGTGCCGAAGGGTTCTTCAAATACATGTTTCACAAATCTGGCAATAATCTCACCTCTGAGTCGCAAGAACTTTCCGACATTATATCCCAGATGTTTGAGATCTTCTTTTGACAAATGATCACTCCGTAATTGAACAGCATTGAAAGAAGCCGTTGGGTCAATAGCCCATGCTCGGGCATTATGATGGAGTTTAGTTAACTCCTGAGCTTCCATAAACTGTTCCATGGCATAAGTTATATAGGCGCAAATGAAAGATACCTGCTCCAACGTATATTTCTCGTCGTTGCGCTTGAGTTCATCAAAGGCTTTGTTGCATTTATGCTGCTGAGAAATAAGTTCATCGTGTAACTCTACGTGGTCTTTATACTTTTCATAGAATTCAATCATTTCGTCTATATTGCTTGCACAGAAAACACTGCCATTATGAGTTACAAAAACGTCCTCTTCCCATTCTTCAATAAGAGTGCTTCCATCGGGTTGTGGAGTGACCAATTTTGATGGAACTGTTGTAAAGCATCCGGTGGTTTCAGTGCGAAGTATAGACTCAATCTTTACTCGCTTGATGTTATGTTCCAAATCATATTTCTCTTGTTCGGCAAGTACATTCTCTAATTGCCACTCTATATACTCTTCATCTAATTCAGCGGTTGCATCGTGGTAGGCTTTATAATCTAGTATATCCTCTTTTGAAGAATCTATATGATAGCATATTACCTTACCGTCTGGAAATCGAATGAGTTTCTGATCTTCATAAATCTCAACGACCTCAAATTCACTAGGATCAACTTCTTCTGCAAATTCAACATCCTCAATACACACGTCTCCTTCAATAGCGGTAGTGATAGGATCGCATTGCATCAGTTCCAGTGATTCATCATTTACGGGTATCGCAACCTGTTCGCCATTGGACGTTTCAGCAACCATAATTGCTGGTGTACGCTGGGCAAACAATCTTTTGAATATTGCTTCAAATAAGGGTTGAATGCTAATGTATCATCCAACGAGAAGAATAAAGAACACGGCAAAAAGGATGTTGCCGGTAAACTCATCAGTGCCAAAACGGTAAATGGCGGCATGTCTGCCAAGCAGAGCTATAATGCCGCATCCGGCAACTACTGCACTCCAGATAATCATTTTGTCCCTGGTAGGGGGAGCGAAGCTCCTCAATCGCGGGGGCGTGTCTGTCATTTTAGAATTTTATAAATGAGAATTAAATGTTTTAACTCTCTAATAGACAATTTAACCCCGCGATTTGTTCACATGCACACCAATCTTGTTGTTTTGGGTTTTATTGTTCTTTTAGACTAAAACAAGTAGATATTCGCTCCATGGCTTCCTCAAAAAAAGCATTTAATAATGACAATTGCTCATAAGAATTGGATTGAATGAATTTATTGAGCACATCGTCTTTCATATTGATGAATACATCATCTCTTCTCCAATAATACTCATAATATGGCGAGTCACAATAGATTGCTCCTTCCATTATCGTATCTTCTTTATTCATGATACGATTTGAAAGCCAATCTCTAGAATTAATACATATCGTGATACAAGGATCTTCTTGAAACCACAATCCGATTAGTCCGTAGCCATCTCTTCGTTCTCTTTGTCTAGAGAATTTGAAAAAGAAACTCTTGTTTACGCCTCTACGATCAATATACATTCGAGATGAAGTTGTATTTATCCATTCACGTTCCACTTCAATGATCTTTGTAGCAGAATCAATAAAGCATGGTATTGCGGTAAGTCCTGTAATGTCCATTGGTTCTTTAT
>CAMWLY010000130.1 GCA_947175145.1 uncultured Muribaculaceae bacterium
CATCTGATTCAATTATGCTTATGCCTGAACGCGCTGCCGACGGGCTTGCAATACAGGTTCAAGGTTTTGCCGACTGTTCCATGGCTTCGGTGTTCTTTGCCTCGGACCAAACTTTGCCGGGAATCCTGTTCTCGCTTTCTATTCTCTCAATGGCAAGTATGCTTATCTGGAAAAGAAAGGAAACCGAGACACCCGAAGCAGAATTTATTGCCGTTTCCGCATCTCCATCGCTTGATGGTATCAAACTCACTCCCATGCAGCGGCAGTTGGCCCGAATGCTTCTTGAAGCACCGGGTATGAAAGTCGATAAACGAAGTTTGTGCGAATCTCTTTGGGGTAATAAAAGTAATGCCGAGGAATCACTTTATACCCTTGTCAAACGCACAAAGAACGCTCTTGCCGAAGCTAATATGGAGATTGTATGTAATAGAGGCGACTCGTATGAGCTTCGGGTAAATAACTGAATTACAGCTTTGTCAGAATTTGTCAGATAAAAGTCAGACAAATTTTTAGGTCAGATTGAGGCATTTTCACTTGCTTTGCAGAAAAATTCGCAAAGCATGAAAACTAAAATTCTAATCTCCGTTATGACCGTCTTTCTATTCTTTGAAAGCGGTTATGCACAAAATGAAGAAGCGAATGATAGCCTCACACACGAGCTGCAAGAGGTTATTGTTACCGCTAAACAACCGGCTACTAAATTAGTCGGGTCAACTCTCGTATCAACTATTCCCGGCTCCAACCTCGCCGAACTCGGCACCGCTCTTGATGTGCTGGCTCAATTGCCAATGATAAAGGTTCAGGACAATGTAGTAAGTGTCGTTGGTAAGAGCAATATCGAAATCTATATTGACGGTCGACCTATGCGTGACGGACAGGAGTTGCAGCAGCTTCTTTCTTCCAATATGAAGAAAGTCGAATTGCTCATGGCTCCCGGAGCGGCTTATGAAAGCACAACAGGCGCGGTTCTTAAAATCACCACGCGCCGTAATTTCGTGCAAGGGCTGTCTTTGACAGATCAGTTCCAACTTCAACGCCGCCGCAAATGGTCTGTTATGGATTATCTCGCGTTGAGTTACCGCATCGGCGACTGGGAGTTTTTTGTAAACGGCTCGATAAATCGCAATAATTCTGTAAATAAAGGCACTACGACAAACTTACTTGTTTATAATGGCACTGAAACTGTCGTAGGCAGTAGTCAGCACAATTCTTTCCCTACAACAACAGGTGCGGTCAAAGGAGGCTTTAACTACTCTCACGGAGCGCAATCGTTTGGAGCGTATTATCGCTATAATCCCGAACGTGGCGATTTTATCAACTCCGGCTCTGAATGGCTTGACAATAATTCAGCTATCGCCCGTGACATCGACAAGCGCATAAGAGCACACAGCCACCTCGCATCGCTCTATTATGAAAATACCTTTGCCGACAAATATCTTCTTCATTTCGACGGCGATTTCCGTAGCGCATACGATGCGAATGATGTTACCACCGCTTATCCACAGACTGCTACCCCTGCCGTCAATTCGACGGACAAGCGCATTTCAACACTCTGGGCCGGTAAACTCTATCTGAATATCCCCCTTTGGAACGGAGAATTTACTGTTGGTACGCAAGATAGTTATACACATACCTCTCTTGATTATCGTATGCTGAATACCGACGTAAGCGAATATATTCCATCATCTTTAACTGACGCCCGACAGACTTCTGCCGCTCTATATGCTTCGTGGTCGCGTATGTTCGGTAAGTTTTCCCTGTCTGCCGGCGCGAGATACGAATATGTCGACTATGACTTCAAAGTCAACGGAAAGCGCGATGAAAACATTAGCCGCCGCGACCATACTTTGACTCCTGACATTTCGCTCGGATATTCATTTAACGATGAATCGCAGGTAAGCATCAGCTATAAGATGGCTACTGTCAAGCCTCCTTACTCGCAGCTCACGGGTACTCTCAATTATACCGGTCTGCATGAAATAGAGGGCGGCAACCCGGGGCTGCGTGACGAAAGATTGCATAATGTACAGTTGTTCGGGATGTGGAAAGGTTTCATGCTCCAGGCCGACTGTTTCCGTTCTCTCGACACCTACGCATTTGTCAAGCAGGTGTATCCTGCCGACAATCTGCAATTGCTCATGCATCCGGTCAATATCGACGTTTCGGCGTTAAGTCTGTATCTTGTATGGAGCCAGCCTATACGTTTTTGGACTCCGAGCGTTACAGCCGGGTTGTACCGACAGTGGCTCACCATTGATAATAGCCGATACAACAAGCCGATATACTCTTACTATTTTGACAACACTTTCTCACTGCCGCATGGGTGGACTATAACTGCCAATATCAGCGGAAGTTCACAAGGCGATATGCACACCAACCGTTTCCATGGCTCATGGTTTACTATGGACGCATCAGTGGGCAAGTCATTCCTGAATAAATCTCTTACTCTCAAACTGTCAGCAACCGACATTTTCAACACAGCCAACAACGACTGGACTATGAATACTTATGGCGTTTTTGTTGATAAACGGCAGAGTTATGACCGTAGAGGCGTATCACTCAACATTATCTACAATTTCCAGCCCCGCAAGAGTAAATATAAAGGCTCTGCGGCATCAGAAGCAGAAATGAAACGTCTTTAATTAAAACAGCTTAATCATATAACAATATCCGGAAACCTCGGCAGTGATTGTCGGGGTTTTCTTTTAGAGTTGCGGCATCGCCGCCGCGCTTTCGTGAACGGAGCCTTGGGTCTCCGCCGTCCGGCTTCAATCGCATAACTCATACAGCGAGCTTCGGCACCAACCTCCAGTTGGATCCGAGGCTCGCTTTCTTTATCGGCACTTCGCTCCGGCAATGGCAAACACTCGCTCAACAAGGACTTTTGCCGTTCATTATGCCCTTTGAGGGATTTTGAAACTCCACGACCCTGACCTGTTGTTGCATCGCCTCTCATCGGGGCGATTATCTTTTTCTGCACCTCGTATGCCGGGCTTCAATACATAAGACTTACGCTTTTGCCGTGAGTGATTACACGGTGTTTGATACGCATTTGGTTTGCGGTTGGGAGAACCGCCGAAGATGTAACGT
>CAMWLY010000131.1 GCA_947175145.1 uncultured Muribaculaceae bacterium
TCGGATGCGTAAGATTTGTTTAAGATACAGTGAAACTAAAACTACTAAATATAATCCGCTTGACCAGGATATCCTGCTTAAAGATGCGCTTTCCGCCGTAAAGACCAAAGCAGAAAAAGATTCTATCAAAACTTACGCAATCACCAAGAAAACAACTGAATCTTTTTCGATTTCTACATTCAGATTCAATGTGCAGTCCAAGACTCCCATGCCCTGGGACCCGGCAAACTTTACATTGACATTCTCTTTCAACAAACAGAAAAATCTTGACCCTGTGACCGAGTATGAGAATACTTATGATTATCGCGGATCATTCCAGTATTCATATACCCCGATCATAAGACCGCTCAAACCATTTTCCAAACTTAAGGGCAAAAGCAAGACCGCAAAATTCTTCAAGGATTGGGAAATCAACTGGATGTTTAATAACCTGACTTTCTACACCTCGATGAACCGTCATTATTATGAGATGCAGACCAGGTCGGAGGTTGATGTGGATTTCCAGTTGCCGGTTCAGGTTAGCAAGAATTTCCTATGGGATCGTCAGCTGTCGCTCACATGGAATCCTATCAAGTCATTGTCACTCTCTTTTGCGAGCAATACCACCGCACGAATAGAAGAGACAATAGGTGCCGTCAATAAGAAGCTTTTCCCTGATGAGTATCGTGACTGGAAAGATACTGTTATGAGTTCACTCAAGCATCTTGGTACTCCATGGAATTATAATCAGACCTTTACAGGCACATATCGTGCACCGTTCAATAAAATACCGGCACTCGATTATCTGACCGGTTCCGTGAGCTATAATTCAGTATACCGTTGGGACAAAGGTGCCACTGTTGAGGATTTATATCTGGGTAATACTATCCAGAACCAGACCAGCTGGAATGCTGATGCCCGTTTGAATTTTGAAACATTATTCAACAAATCAAAATTCCTGAAGGATATCAATCAGCGCTTCGGTTCTGGCAAATCCGGCAATAGAAATAATAATAAGGGCAAGAATTCCAAGAATTCCAAAGATGACAAGTCCGGAAAGACTGCCAAGTCCAAACCGAAAAGATTCGAAAGGGCGGTTACTCTATCTCCGGATTCAGCTACAGTCATCAAACATAATCTGAACACAAAGAAAATTAAGTTTTCAGCCCGAAGCGAAGGGAAGGTTGTAAAGGTTAATTACAAGGTGCTCGATGAGAATACCATTCAGATTACCGATACCGGCTCGCGAAACCTTGCGCTTGTAATTACTCAGTCAAAAGCCGAAGATAAAGATAAGAAGTCAATCGGTCTTGAGATAGCCGAGTATACTTTGAGATTCCTGATGATGCCGAGATCTGCATCATTTAAGTGGAGAAGTACTCATTCGCTCAATGTGCCCCTCTATGCGCCCAACGTCGGTAATGTATTCGGTCAGCGTTCAAGTTCCGGACCGATGGCTCCCGGTCTTGGCTTTGCATTCGGTTTCTATGATAAGGATTTTGTAAACACTGCAAAAGACCGCGGCTGGTTAATCACCGGTTCGGATCAGGTTTCTCCCGCATTGTGGAATAAAACCAATGAATTCAATTTCGAGTTGACTCTTGAACCGATAAGAGGTCTGAAAATACTGCTCACATCAAATATCACTGATTCACGCTCCGAACAGATGCAATTTATGTATGCCGGCAATCCGACATCTTTCTCCGGAAGCTATGTGCGGACTGCATGGGCTTTCCCCACAGCGCTGCGTGATTTCCGCGCACAAGATGGTTATGCGTCTGAAGCTTTCAATAACTTCCTGGCCTATATCCCGCAAGTTGCCGCCAGAGTTGACCGCGAGTATGCCGGTACAAATTATCCTACCGGTGGATTTATGGAGGGTAGTGCTCAGGCCGGCCAACCGTTTAATCCTGAAAATGGTGGCGTAAGTCGCACAAGTGCTGATGTGCTTGTGCCGGCATTCCTGGCCGCTTACACAGGTTCGACACCAGGTAAGGTGAGCCTTAAGCATTTCGATGGCCTCGGTTCTATGCGTCCTAACTGGCGAATTACATACGATGGATTCATTCAACTCGGTAATATGAAAAAATGGTTCAAGTCATTTACCATTTCTCATGCATATCAGTGCACCTACAATGTCAGCTCCTACACAAGCTTCATGAATTGGATTGGGGTACCCGGCTCGGGCGATATGGGCTTTATCCTTAATGAGCAGACCCAGCAGCCTATACCTTCAAGCCCATTCAATATTTCATCGGTAGTACTCAATGAAAAGTTCGCTCCTCTCATAGGATTGAAGTTTACATTATTCAATGACATAACCTTCAATGCGGAATATCGTGATTCGCGGACTCTTAACCTTAATACTTCGGCCGGACAGCTTGTGGAAACGCTCTCCAAGCAATTTACAATCGGTGCCGGCTATAAGATAGTTAACTTCAATAAGATTCTTAAACTTGGAGGCAAACAGGGTAATGTGTCAAATGACCTGACTCTGAATCTCGACATGAGCTATGCCAATAATCAGTCGCTGATTCGAAGGATTGAAACAGCCTACTCTCAGGCTACTCAGGGAACCAAAACGTTCTCAATAAACTTCATGGCAAGTTATATACTTAGCAAGCGAATTACACTTTCACTCTTTGTGGATCATCAGACTAACACGCCGCTTGTGTCTAACTCCGCTTATCCGACAAGCAACAGTAATTATGGTATGTCAGTAAATGTAAATCTCGCCCGATAATCAGGCGAGATTTACATTTATATACCGGAGTCTTTATATTTCCAAGTTCTATATTTCTGAAGTTACTCCTCGACCGGAGCAAAGTCATCTTTGCCGACTCCGCATACCGGGCAAACCCATGAATCAGGAATATCTTCAAATGCTGTGCCCGGAGCAATTCCATTGTCAGGATCACCTACTGCGGGATCATATACCCAGTCACATACTTCACAAATGTACTTTTTCATAGTCTATGTGGT
>CAMWLY010000132.1 GCA_947175145.1 uncultured Muribaculaceae bacterium
CCGCCCACCCAGATCTACCCGTCTCTATTCGTCGGCAGCGTCATCTGTGTATAAGTGTATAACACGCACGCGCGACGCGCACGTCGACAGCCGGCCAACCGGCGCAGATGAAGCGGAAATTTGAAAAGAACAAAGGAGGCTCCCATGGAAAAAGCAAGCGTGATTTCGGTGAATCCGGGTGTCAAGACACTCGGCGAACTTAACATCAGTCAGTTCAGGATTGCTGAGTTTAATCGCAATCTTGCAGTGCCCGGTCATGGTAAAAACGCACTTCGTGATGCGCTTTATCTGCTTACCGGAGTTCAGGCACGTGAGAGCAAAAATATTTCAGCAAAGCTTCTCTCAGCCAGAATTCTTCTGGCTATAGCTGCTTTTGCCGTTGCCATAATTTCCCTGACTTCAGATGCAGGATCCGCCATGGGTTGGATTTCGACAGTTGTCGCCCTATCTTCACTTAGCGGAGTGCTTTGCCGGATAAGTTGTATTTCAGCAGCGGCTGCAATTCTTTGCACCATGCCTCTTGATATTACAAGTATGGCACTTGCTATAGCTCCTGCGGTCATAGCTATTCTCGGTCCCGGCCGACTCAGCGGTGATGCATTAATCAGAAAAACGATATTGCGTGCCGCCAAGAGCAGAAAAGAGAAGCAATCCACACGTGAACTTAATTACCGTGCATACTTTAACTAAGGTTCCGGGTATTGCTCAAAAAACTAAAGCCTAAACCCTATAAACTAAATAATTAACTTACCTGACTCTGTATGACAAGTCAAGATTACAAAGCAATGATGCGTGCTGCCAAAGGGCAGCTCGCAGGCAATTGGCTCAATGCCGCCATCGTTACCCTAATTTATGTAGTGATAGTAAGTGCAGCAAGCTCAATCTATGTAGGTCAGCTGATAGTAGCCGGACCTCTCGCGTTGGGTTATGCTCTGTATATCATAAATCTTGCGAACTCGCATCGTAGCGACATGGGAATCCTCTTCAGCGGATTCAATAGATTCCTGGAAACACTTGTAGCCGGACTTCTCATCTCAATAGCTACAGCCATAGGATTGGCACTGCTGATAGTTCCCGGCATAATAGTGGCATGCGGATTCTCCATGACCTATTTCATCATGGCAGATGACAGCACCGTATCAGGCATCGATGCAATGAAGAGAAGCTGGAATCTTATGAATGGTCACAAAATGGAATATTTTGTGTTGAACCTCCGCTTTATCGGCTGGATTCTTCTGAGCTGTCTCACACTTGGCATTTTGTGCCTCTGGGTAGCACCTTACATGCAGGCTGCTTATCTAAACTTCTATCGTAAGATTCGCTACGGCAGTTTCTAATTTCCGTAAGATTTGCACCAGCGCGAAATCGCACAATTAAGACAATCCGGTTTGCGTGCCTTGCACACATAGCGACCGTGTAAAATAAGCCAATGATGGGCCTTGGGAAGTATATCCGCCGGGATATGTTTCACCAAGGTCTTTTCTGTGTTAAGGGGATTAGTAGACTTGTTGGTAAGTCCGATTCGATTGCTCACACGAAACACATGGGTATCTACCGCCATGGCGGCTTTATTCCACACCACGGCCAGCATGACATTGGCAGTCTTGCGCCCGACCCCCGGCAATTTCATAAGATTGTCGATGTCGGAGGGTAATTCTCCTCCGAAGTCATCGCAAATCATTCGGGCGGCTTTAATCAGAGACTTGGTCTTATTGTTGGGGAAGGTGACTGATTTGATATACTCGTACACCTCCTCTTCAGTAGCGGCAGCAAGCGACGGTGCATCGGGAAATCTCTCGAACAGCGCCGGAGTAACCATATTGATTCTTTTGTCTGTGCACTGCGCGGACAATATCACCGCCAATAAAAGATGAAACGGAGTGTCATAATGCAACTCCGTTTTGGGTTCCGGCATAATCTCGGAAAATACCGAGATTATGCCATTATATCTTTCCTGTATGGTCATCTATCAGTGATTTTGGAGCCCTAAGGCTCACAGCATCAATTGGCAGCTTCAAACTCGCGAAGGAAGCGCACATCGTTTTCCGAGAACATACGCAGATCCTTGACACGGTATTTCAGGTTGGTAATTCTCTCTATACCCATGCCGAAAGCATAACCTGAATATATTTCGGGATCTATTCCGCAAGCTTTTAGCACATTGGGATCCACCATTCCGCAACCGAGAATTTCCACCCAACCGGTGCCTTTACAGAAAGCACAACCTTTTCCGCCGCAGATATGGCATGAAATATCCATTTCCGCCGAAGGTTCGGTAAACGGGAAGTAACTCGGACGCAGACGGATTTTTGTCTCTGGACCGAACATTTGTCGGGCAAAACCGAGAAGCACCTGCTTAAGGTCGGCAAAGGATACATTCTTATCTATATATAGACCCTCAACCTGATGGAAGAAGCAGTGAGCTCTGGCAGAAATTGCCTCGTTTCGATAGACTCTTCCGGGGCAGATGATTCGGATAGGAGGTTGAGTTTTCTCCATGACACGCGTTTGCACTGACGATGTGTGAGTGCGGAGTAGTATATCGGAAGGGTCGCGTGAGATGAAGAAAGTATCCTGCATATCACGCGCCGGGTGATCGGGTGGGAAGTTGAGAGATTCAAACACATGCCAGTCATCTTCAATCTCCGGTCCTTCGGCAATTGTAAAGCCCATGCCCTCGAAAATGCGCAGAATCTCGTTGCGTACTATCGACAGAGGGTGACGTGTACCCAACTCCACAGGGGTGGATGTTCGCGTCAAATCTATTTCATCGATTGAAGAATCCTCGGCAGTTGCAAAAGATTCACGCAATTGGTTGATTCTGTCTGTAGCAAATGTCTTAAGTTCATTGA
>CAMWLY010000133.1 GCA_947175145.1 uncultured Muribaculaceae bacterium
ACTTGAACTGCTTGCTATGCGTCCTGAAAAAGAAGCAGAGCTTTTACCTTTGATAACATCAAGAATGGACTTAACGGTAGCTTCAATAAAAAATGTGTCGTCTGAAAATGTCACTGATGAACCGGTCACTTCATTCAGCGAAGATGAAGATTATGATATTGAAGTTTCGGCAATAAGTGACGAAATGACTTCAGCAGAAGAGAACATATCTATAGATATTTATTCCGAGCAAGATAAAGAGGCGGACGACGAACCGATATATGAAGAATATCAGGCACCTGACAAGTTACCGCCGGTATTTTGTCTTAATGACAAGTTCAGATTCAAAAGGGCGATTTTTTCTGGCAGTGATATAGATTTTAATGCTGCCATGCAGCATGTAGCTACACTCGACGATTATGAATCAGCTGAGCAATATTTCTTTGGCGAAAAAGGACTTGATCCTGATAATGAAGATGTAATGGATTTCATGGACGTCTTAAAAACATATTTTGGGGCATGAGCGGCAAACTGCATATAGTTCCCACTCCGGTGGGGAATCTGGAGGATATGACTTTCAGGGCTATACGTGTGCTTCAGGAAGCCGACCTAATACTGGCTGAAGATACCCGCACGTCGTCGGTTCTGATGAAGCATTACGACATAAAGACTCCTATGCGAAGCCATCACCGCAATAATGAGCACAGGGCCGTAGAGGGAATTGTGGAGGAAATAAAAGAAGGTAAGGATATAGCTCTGGTATCCGATGCAGGTACTCCGGGCATTTCAGATCCCGGTTTTATGCTGGTTCGTGCTTGTCGCGAAGCCGGGATAGAGGTGGAATGCCTTCCGGGGCCAACAGCATTTGTGCCTGCCTTGGTCGCTTCAGGTCTGCCGTGTGATAGATTTACATTTGAAGGTTTTTTACCCTTGAAGAAGGGGAGAGCTACGAGACTAACTGCATTAGCTGATGATTCGCGCACTATTATAATATATGAATCACCGCTGAGACTGGCACGCACCCTGCGCCAGCTTGTAGAATTTTTTGGTGCTGATAGACAAGCTGCAGTGTGCAGAGAAATATCCAAATTTCACGAAGAGATACGCCGAGATTCGCTGGGCTCATTGGCAGAGTATTACGCGGAGAACCAAATTAAGGGTGAAATTGTTATTGTAATATCGGGCAAGGATAAATAGCGAATATTGTTCTTAACTCGAAAGTATCCAGCTATTGATATAAATAACTAAATTATCCAAAATATGAAAAAATGCTTTTTGTTGCTCGGAGCCGGTGCGGTGCTTCTTGCTTCTTGTTCAGGAAATCAAAAGAAACTCGAAGAGGATTCAATCAGAATTGCTGATTTAACTTCTCAGTATGAAGAAGCAACTGATTTCAATGATTCCCTGATGGTTCTCATGGGAGATATCTATACAGGTCTTGATTCAATCAATACTCAGGAAGGTCTCTTGTATAGCATGAGCAATGGTGAAGGGGCTGACAGACGAGCTGAAATTCGCCATAATCTTTCGGCAATCAAAGAGCGTCTTGCCGCCAATAAGGAACTACTTGCCAAAATGGAGGCACGTATCAAGGCATCAGGCAATGAAAATAGTATTCAGGCTAAGACCATTTCGCAGCTTCGTCAGCGTATTGAAGCGCAAAATACCAGAATTGCAGAACTGGAATCTGAGTTGTCGAAGGCTAATGAATGGATCGGTGAACTCAATAACCAGGTAGCTGAAACTCGCGAGCAAGTTAAAGTTGAAACAGCTGCAAAAGAGGAAGCTCAGGCTGCGACTGCAGCCGCTGAAAATGAGGCGAACCGTGTGTACTATGCAATAGGTTCCAACAAGGAATTGAAGAAAAACGGCCTGCTCGAGAAGAAATTCCTTGGTTCTACAAAAGTGCTTAAGGGTAATTTCGATGCAAGTTATTTCGTAACTGCTGACAAACGAACACTAAAGGTTATTCCTACAAATGCCAAGAAAATCAAGATATGGACTAATATGCCTGCAGGCTCTTACCAGATTATCGGTGAAAAAGATGGTCCAAAGAGTGTGGAAATTACAAATCCGGAAAAATTCTGGTCACTTGCTTCACACTTGATTATTCAGACAGACTGAGCGTGTTAATTTAGATTATGCATAAAAAAGGCATATTATATTCAAATCTTATGAGTGCAGTCATGTTTATATGCATGTCAGCACTCATAAGTTGCAAACCGACCGAGGCCAATTATAAAGCTGCCTACGATTCAGCACTTCTGAAAAGAGAACAAGCTGCAAAAGAGCAAATGCGTCCGGCTACCGGTCTCCTATCGGACGATGGGCCTCAGCTGAGAGTGGTAGATGGTGACAGTATCTATGTAGACCATACAAGGCTTCTTCTGGAAGATGGCTCACCTCTCAAGAATGGGAAATGGGCAGTTGTAGTAGGCAAATTTAAAATGGATACAAATGCCAAATCTTCAGCCGAAGCTTTAAAAAAAGCAGGATTTTCAGGTGCTGTCATGGCTAAAGCTAATGGCGGAAGATATTTTGCTGTAGCAGCTACATTTGAAAAATTAGATTCCGCAAAAATTGAAAGTCATCGTTTTATGAAGACTTTCCCTGATTATCCATTTATTGGATTACCCGGTAAACCGATTTTGATAAACTATTAAAAACAGAACTATGAAAATGCACAAATTATTGGGATTGTTGGGAGTAGTGGCTGCCATCAATCTTATGCCCGCGCAGAGCGATGCTTGCACACGTGTGGTTTATAAAGGCTCTGATAGCCTCAATGTGGTAGCACGCTCACTCGATTGGAAGACACCGATTCCTACAAATATATATGTATATCCAAGAGG
>CAMWLY010000134.1 GCA_947175145.1 uncultured Muribaculaceae bacterium
CAGCACACTCTCAACAAGATTGTTGAGACTGCGGTTATGTTTCTTAGCCTCTATCTGGAGGCGTTTCAGCAAATTTTCACTTAATCGAAACGAGGTCTGTTTTCTTGTTACTGAAGCTGTATTCATAGTTATACCTTTTTGTAGTGCAAAGATAGTGCATTTGTATAACATATCCAAATTTCGATGGTTCAAAGTAGAAAGAGAATGGGCGGTCTTGGTTGGTTTCGGCGTGATGCCGTATGAGGCGTTTGGAGCAAGTCCGGCACTACCTCATACCGCTTCCCGCCTACTGTAACGGCAGAACACCGAGCAAAGCCAACACCTCGGAGTGGCGCGACGGAGGCGTCACAGTCCAAGACTAATTGGCTGCGCTCCGTGTTCTTTTCGCCGTTGCTGTGAGTGGACTATACGACCGCTCATTCACTTTCCACTTGTATAGCAGTCCACGGGGTGAGACAGTGATAATCCGCCTTCGTTTCTTGTCGGCTTATCACAGACTCACCTTTCCGGGACTGAATCATATATACGATATGATGTAGTTATAATAGGCGATTTTTTCTTAATAAGTAGTAAGCCAATTTCGGCTCTTGTTTTCATCTGAAATCGGGTCGAGGGGATTCCCCTTGCAGGGGTGTTTTAGGTCGGTATGAAGCAGTGCGAATGTCGGACAAAAAACACATCTTGCAGAAGCAATCAAATTCTAATGTTTACTTCCACATATACGATAAAATATCCATGAAATAATAAGGAAAGGTATAAATGATGCAATCAATAATATAAGTCCAAATAATAAGATATAACCCTGAATCGCCGCCTGTTTACTGATTGATAAACACAGTAATCCTCCGGTAAGTATTACATTATAACTTAACCATGTAGCAAAGAAAGTTCTTAATACTGAATTGATTCCGAATCTGAACCCAATAAATCCACTTAATAGGCCTACTATAGTAAATGTTGTAATAAGTTCAATATCACATCCCCATATCTTAATCCCCAAAATAATGGAAGAAATGGTTACAAGGGAATCAAAAATCCAAAATCTTTTATCGGTCAGTTTCATTGCTTGCCTCCTTTCAGTTTTTCTACGAAAGATCTGACTTCCTTAGGTGAGAGATTTCCGACAGAATCTTTCGGATATGAGAGTTTGGTGATTCCGTTATTGATAATAGTAATCCGCAGACTGTCGCCATCAAAACAGTAAACATTACTATCACTTATAGAATCCACATAATGAATACTAAAAGAATCATAATTTATCTCGGCGAAGTTGTCCGGGAAAACGAATGTTCCATGATAGTAATCCCTAAATAAAGGTTGCGCTTGATATAGGCTGTCAATCAGCTCGGCTATATCGGCTGCATATTTATGATATTTCATAGAGTCAAGCGGCAAAACCCACGAAGCCTGTGCACCTCTGTGCTTCAATCCATAGAAACAGCCTCGCAACGTATCGACTTTGAAACAGTCTATTTTGCCATCATTATAACCATTTATTCTAACAAATTTATATATTGGGTGAATAAATAGTCCTTCTATTCTTCCTAAGTCATAATGTGGGGCAGGCATCATGAAACCTCGTGAGTAATATAGAACATAATCTCCATCCTCCGCATCTATATTATGTCTTCCGACGTAAAAGAGCAATGGTAATACAAGAATTGCCGAAATAAGAGATAACCAAAAATCAATTCTTAACCACCATTTCAACAAATTCGCCTTTTCAAGTCCACGACTGAAAGGAAGAGCAAGCAATCCGATGAGGTATCCTCCGACCATCAGCCAGTTGATTAAATTCCATCGCCAAATCACGCCATCTTTTGTAATATATATCATCATGCAGATAATTGGCAGCAATGCGATCTGCCCCCATACCATCCACAGAACTATCTTGTATCGGAGAGAATCTGACATACTCAACTCTTAATCTTAATTGTATCTATTATCTGTAATATCGCAAATTTACGAAAAATATCTGATAGTCAGTGGGACATTTGTCTCATTTGTCGTGGAAATCAGTGTTTTCTGTCTATAAATAGGCCTTTATGACCTTTTAAGAATAGGATTATTGATGATACTGACTTTGCTTATACACCCACCAAAGAGTTGGAATATAATAGTCTTTTAGCCTGAAAATGAGATTCATAAGTTTATTGAGGTACAAGGTATATACAATTATCTAATTTAAATAGAAATTTTTCCTATAGATTTACGGTAACTTAATCGCTTTAGCGCTTTGCTCTGCAAAGAATATGTTGTGATTCGTTTCCACCGGCGCGGAATCTACGCTCCAATTTATTGCTGTTCCATCAACTAAGGAAGCCTTGCTTGCTCGTAATTGAAAACGTGCGGAGCCGGGCTATTCTTTTGCCTTTCAACTGAAAAATCTCCAGACACAAAATAAAGCATTTGCCTCCGCAGGCTCCGGCGAATACTTCATTTTGCACTCGTATTTTTAAGCCGAAGGCGAACAGCCCTTTCTTGCCTCCGCACGCCATACTTTCAACGAGCAAGCAAAACTTCGATAGTCGATAGACGCATAAAAAAAATGTCGCACGATGAAAACGAACAACAACATATCAGTTAGACGAGGCAAAGCTTCCATCTCCAGTCTCAACCGCATAAAAAGGGTTGCAAAGTGGATAGCGGTTATATTTGGCTCAATCATAGGATTGGTGTTGTGGGCGTTCATCAGACCGATATTCCGAGGCGTGGGTTGGGTAATCTCAATCGTAACCGCCCTAATGATAATCTTTTGGTTAATAACTCTCTAAAATTTACGACTATGGCTACAATGATG
>CAMWLY010000135.1 GCA_947175145.1 uncultured Muribaculaceae bacterium
AAGGCAATTGCAGCTGAATTAGGCTTTTCAGCACCTAATCATCTCATGCGATTTTTCAAACAACAGACCGGTCAGACCATTGGAGAATACCTTGATTATATGAATAGTCACGGTCATGAATGACAGTGAAATATAAAACGGTATGATTCTCGACTGTTTTGGTACGATTACCCTGCAAATCTCTACAACCCTCATTTCGGTTTATTCGTTTTAATTATCAAAATGGTAGTCGCAACAATGCGATTGCCATAATGCTAAAACGAATAGAAGATGACAGAAAAAGATAAGATTTACAGACTCCGGGAGCTTATCAATCAGGCAGACGCGATAGTAGTAGGCACTGCCTCCGGCATGTCTGCCGCCTCCGGCAAAAACTGGCGCTACTTTTATCAGGATGATGATGTGTATAAGAAGATAGCCGGCGGACTGCGTGAGAAATATGGTGACAAAAACTTTTTTGATGCCTACTATGATCCACGAATGACTAAAGGGGAACACTGGGCTTTGGTTCTTCGCTCAATGGATCATACACGAAAAGCAGAGGCCGGAGAATCATACGAAGATCTGAAAGAGCTATTGGATGGTAAAAACTATTATTTTGTAACTACTAACCAGGATGCCCTGCTCTATCGTTTCTTCCCAGCTGACAGAATAACAAGGCTGCAGGGAGACTGGAGATATTTCCAATGTAAAAATCGTTGTCACGATGAAATATATGAGAATGAAAAAATTTTAGATGAACTGCTTCCAAAAATCGAGGAGGATTCGCTGCCTGAAGAATTGATACCACGTTGTCCTCATTGTGGAGGTGAAATGGTGGAATGGGTTCGTTCCCGTGAGTTTCTGCAGGGTAAACTTTATAAAGAGGAATATGATCGATATCTCGACTTTATACGCTCCAATGCAACAAAGAGGATTCTTTTCCTCGAGCTTGGAGTCGGAATGATGACTCCGATGTTTATAAAAGAACCTTTCATGAACATGACCTATCAGCTTCCGGAAGCCAACTATGTGACAATCAATCCCAAACATGCAAAAATTCCTAAAGAGATTGCAGATAAGAGTCTCAATATTCAGGATGATATTGCATACGTTTTAAAGAAATTACTTGGGAAGTCTACTGAACATCTCGATCATCAGGATAAAAATAACATATTTGACTCTTCAAAAATATATTGATTATGACACACGCACACGATCATCATCATCATCATCATCATGGCCACCACCACAATCATACATTTACCCGTATAAGCAAGGTGCTGATATGGGGTATAGTCCTTAATCTACTTTATGTTTTGATAGAGGGGGGCGTAGGTGTCTATGCCCACTCGATGGGTCTCGTCTCAGATGCCGGACATAACTTAAGCGATGTGTTCAGTCTGTTGCTGACATTAGTGGGAATTAAATTGGCTCTTGCACACGCCAACAAGCGATATACTTACGGCTATCAGAAAGCAACAATTCTTATTTCACTTGTCAACGCAATCATACTGCTTGTAGCCGTAGGAGTAATCATTGTAGAGAGTATCCGTAAGTTTACCCATCCCGAGCCTATTGACGGCGATTTAGTAAGCTGGACGGCAGGTATCGGAATCGTTATAAATGGTATTACGGCATGGCTATTGATGAAAGACCAGAAGGAGGATCTCAATGTGCGGGGAGCCTTTCTGCACATGGCGGCAGATACTTTGGTGTCAGCAGGAGTTGTGATTGCAGGAATAATTATCACTTTTACCGGATGGGTAATGATTGATCCCATAATTTCTCTCGTTATTGCCATTCTAATTCTTATTTCCACCTGGAATATGCTGAAAGAGTCTCTCAAACTCTCAATTGATGGTGTGCCTGAAGGAATTGACATTGAAGACCTCAAAGCTAAAATTGAATTATTACCTCATATCAAGTCTATTCACCATATCCACGTCTGGGCATTGAGCACGACAGTCAACGCCATGACACTACATGTTCTCATTGACAGTCGTGAGAATGAAGATGAGGTAAAGAAACAAATTAAAAATTTGGTAGCAGATGCCGGAATTTCTCATCCCACTATTGAGTTTGAGACCACCCCTTGCGGATGGGAAAATACTTATGGAAAATGATTACGACAATGGAAAGTGAAATTAAAAAAGCAAGGGCGGCCTTGCAAAATGCAGATGCAATTCTGATTGGCGCGAGCAACGGACTTTCAATCTCCGAAGGCTACAATATATTCGCTGACGATAAATCATTCAACGAAATTTTTGGAGATCTGAAGCTGAAACATGGTATACACAGCGTTATTGACGGATGTTTTCACCGATATCCTTCAGAAGCAGATCATCGAGAGTTTTTTGATCGCTTGATAAAAACATGGGTGGATGATTATGTACCCTCTCAAGTTATGAAAGATTTACGTGACATTGTTGGTGACAAACCTTATTTCATTCTTACGACTAATGCAGATGAACACCTCGAAGCCGCAGGTTTCTCGGCCGACAGGGTTTGGGAAATAGAGGGAACTTTCCGTCAGCTTAACGACGGAAAGACTCCTGAAAACAAACAAACGGAACTTAACGATTTTCTCTACAAGTATGGGAACCACAATCTTGTCATTCTTGAACTCGGCATAGGCTCGCATAACCGTATCATAAAACTCCCGCTCATGCAACTCGCACTTCGCGAACCATCT
>CAMWLY010000136.1 GCA_947175145.1 uncultured Muribaculaceae bacterium
TTTCAAGATAGCGTGTCACTATCTCATTCATCGTAGGGTTAGAGGTCGCCAGCGAACTCGCGATTATCTGATTCATCTCCGCAAGTTCGGGGCGCAAGGTCTCGAGTATTTTGCTCATCTGCTCCATCAACCCACAAAATTAACAAAAAAAATCCCTCGTGGAGGGATTTTTTTTATTTAATCACAAAATTGTCTCTTTTATAATCTTAATCGGCAGTAATTTCACCCACTATCGATATTCCGAGATATTCCTTGACCTGATCATCGGTCAGACCTGCACCGAGCAGATACATCAGCTTGGTTACGGCAGCCTCTACGGTGATGTCATAACCGGAAATCACACCTGCCTTGGCGAGCATATCACCGGTATAGTAACGCTTCTGCTCGTCACCGCCATTCAGACACTGAGTGACATTGTAGACAATCAGACCGCGCTTCACGGCATCGGCAAGGTCATTGAGGAACCACTCCTCGGTGGGCGCATTACCGGCACCGAATGTGCGGAGCACCACAGCCTTGATGCCGGGTGTGGCAAGCTGAGCCTTGACCACTTCTTCGGTAATGCCGGGATAGAGCCAGAGCACCAGAATATTGGGGTTCATGTCATAGAAGGGCTCAAGCGGCAGCTTGTTGTCATGACGCATCAGGTATGGTTTTGCATAATTGATATGCAGGTCGATGGTGCCCAGATTCGGATAGTTGAAGCTCTTGAAGGCATGGAAGCCTGTAGATGTGAACTTGGTGGAGCGGCAACCGCGCACGATAAAATCCTGGAATGCTATTACCACTTCCTGAATCATCGGCTCGCCGTTTTCATCTTTGGCGGCAGCTACTTCGAGAGCCGAAATAAGGTTCTCGGTACCATCCTCACGGGTGTCGCCTATCGGCAGCTGACTGCCGGTGATAACTACCGGCTTGCGCAGGTTGCGGAGCATAAAGCTCAGGGCTGAGGCAGTGTATGCCATAGTGTCGGTGCCATGGAGGACCACAAAGCCATCATAGTCTTCATAGCGGTCGGCGATATCCTTCACGATCTGACCCCAGTATCCGGGATTCATGTTGGAGGAGTCGATAGGCTGCGGGAACTGCACGGAGTCAATCTGATAGCCTAATTTGCCTACCTTGGGCACATTGTCCATCAAGTGAGAGAAATCAAAAGGCTGAAGTCCGTCGGGAGTTTCGACCATACCGATGGTACCACCGGTGTAAATTATAAGAATTTTCGGTTTTTGAGTTTCAATAATAATGTTGTGTTTTTCAGAGTTCAATTTAATTTATTTACTCATAATATGCGGGCTTGATACCGAATGTGAAGTGGTTCAAGCGGATAATGATGAAAATCATCACGATCGCAGTCATCACGGTAATCATCACGAACGGGAAGATGTTCGAGTGATTGTTGAAGATGCTCATGAAGAGGTTGGTGATAACAGGCACGAGCGAGATGGCTACATAGTTTGCGACCTGCAGGTATGCAAGCGAAAGTGTGGCTTTTGATTTATTGACCACAAGCTCGGTTGCCTTATCATAGAAGATAGGCTGTGCGAGACCGTTGCCAAGACCTACAAGAAGTGAGGCGACTACAAAGAGACCCATAGACTTAGTAACTACAAACATAACCAGACCGCCGAGCACCAGGCCGCCTGCCAGGATAAAGCTGAATTTCTTGAATGCCTTAAGAGTAGGATTCAGAATCAGACCGATGGCAAACATGGCCAGATAGAAGAGAGAGGTTACTGTGGATACCTCCTCGGTCGACATGTGGTATTCAGGCATCAGGTTCGGCAGGTAGTATGCCGGAATAGATGTGGCGAATACGAAGAAGAAGTATGCGAGAAGCAACCAGATGGTACGCCCTACATAGAATCCTCCGCTTACCTTCTGACCCTTGGTGGAGAAACCATCTTCATCTACAGCGGGAACTGCAGTCGCTGCGGGAGCGGCAGTCTTGGCGGCGTTGGCAGCGGTAGTGCCGGCAGCCGGTGCCGCGGTTGAAGCTGAAGAATCACTGTCGGCAGCAGCAGTGTTGTAATCGCTCTGCGGAATCTTCTTCAGGAACGGGATAAGGATAAGTGAAATCAGAGGAATCAGGTATACCAGGAAGGGGAGGTGCCAGCTCTTGGCGGCAAGGAAGCCTACCACAAATGTGGCGCCTACGAGGGCGATGTTACCGATTGCCGAGATGATACCCATCTGCTTCATGCGGTATTTGCCGGTAAATACATCGGCGATAAGACCGGTGGAGAAGGGAAGGATAAGACCGCAACCTGCACCAAGCAGACAGCTGAGCCAAATGAGCGAGGTCAGGGAGTTGGAGAATATCGACCATGCTCCGGCCACTATATAGAGCACCGTGCCCGCAGTGATTACCGCGATCTTGTGTTTGGTTTCCGACAGTTTACCCGAGAGCAGCACAAAGGGAATAATCACCACATTGGGGAGCACTGTGAGCAGCTGAATCTTAAAGTCTGTGACGTCCGGGAAAATTGAACGCAAACTACCCTCGATAGGTGTGACTGCAAGACCCGGCAGGTCGACAGCCAGCGAGAGTGACCATATAGCCATGACAACCCATAGCGAAATGGTTCCTTTACCAGTTTTTACTTGCATAGAGATATGTGTTTT
>CAMWLY010000137.1 GCA_947175145.1 uncultured Muribaculaceae bacterium
ATTGAGGAGCGTGTGCTGGATACCGTCGGCTCCGGCCGGCTCAAATGAAATCTTTATGTCGGGGAGAGCTTTCACGAGTGCATCCCGATCCACTTTGCCGGCAGCTGTCATGCCATGTTCGATAGCGTAGAGTGTCACCGCGCGATACATGGCCCCTGAATCCACATATACATTGCCGGTGAGACGTGCGAGCTCGCGGGCCATTGTAGATTTTCCCGATGATGAATAGCCGTCGATTGCAACTATTATCTTTTTCATTTCTTCTCCTCCTTTTTCGCTGATTTTGTTGCGGCCGGTTTTTCAGTTTTCTTTTTTATGGTTTTTTCGGCTGTGGTGGCTTTTACGGTTGAGGTTCTGCGCTTTGGTTTCGGACGCACCATGCGGAGCACCTGAGCGCTGCGTGCCGGTATATACATCTTCAACCACCCCTTGCCTGCCGGAGTATAAAGCGGGTCGGGCTGTGTGAAATGGTGCACACTGTCATCTACCAATCCCTGACCACCGAATTTTGTATCGTCGGAGTTCAGCACTACCTCATATTCGCCCGCGGGAGCAAGGAAACCATAGTCGGCAAATGACTGCATCGGACTCCAGTTGAACACAAATATCAGGTCGCCGCGACGGAATGCCAACACCTGATCATCATCTTTTTCCCAGAGTTTGTCTACCGGAAGCGCCTGAAAATCATACACGCCCGATACAAGTTCTATCATGGCATTGTCGAAAGCATTCAGGAATTTATACTGCAAATCCTCGCGGTCCATAAGATCCCACTGGCGTCGGGCATATTTATAGCTCCAGCCGTTGCCCTCGCGCGGGAAGTCAATCCATTCCGGGTGTCCGAATTCGTTGCCCATGAAGTTGAGGTAACCACCATTGATTGAGGCCAGGGTTACAAGGCGAATCATTTTATGCAGGGCCATGCCGCGAACCACCATGCCGTTAGTGTCGCCGACCATCATGTGCCAATACATCTCCTTGTCAATCAGTCGGAAGATGATTGTCTTATCACCCACCAAAGCCTGGTCATGACTTTCGCAATAGCTCACCGTCTTTTCATCGGCGCGCCTGTTGGTAAGTTCCCAGAATATGGAGGTCGGATGCCAGTCTTCATCTTTTTTCTCCTTGATCATCTTAATCCAGTAGTCGGGGATACCCATGGCCAGGCGATAATCGAAGCCCATGCCGCCATCTTCGAATTTTGTGGCCAGTCCGGGCATGCCGCTCATCTCTTCGGCTATGGTGATTGCCTTGGGGTTGACATCATGAATCAGCAGATTGGCAAGTGTCAGATATACTATTGCATTGACATCCTGTCCGCCATCGTAATAATCGCCATATCCGCCGAAGGCTTTCCCTAACCCATGATTATAATAAAGCATAGAGGTAACTCCATCGAATCTGAATCCGTCGAACTTATATTCCTCAAGCCAGTATTTGCAGTTGGAGAGCAGGAAGTGCAGCACAGAATTTTTGCCATAATCGAAGCAGAGGGAATCCCATGCCGGGTGTTCGCGGCGGGAATCGCCATAGAAATAGAGGTCATAGCTACCGTCGATGCGCCCTAATCCCTCCAATTCATTCTTCACTGCGTGTGAATGCACAATATCCATAATCACCGCTATGCCCATAGCGTGCGCATCATCTATAAGACGCTTCAGGTCATCGGGTGTGCCGAAGCGTGAAGATGCGGCATAAAAGTTGCTCACATGGTAACCAAACGAGCCATAATACGGGTGCTCCTGAATAGCCATAAGCTGCACGGTGTTGTAGCCATCTTTGGCTATGCGCGGCAGCACATTGCGGCGAAATTCATCGTAGGTGCCTACACCCTCCTTGTTTTCACCCATGCCGATATGCGCTTCATATATAAGGAGCGGCTTGACATCGGGGGTGAATTTCTTAACCTTGAATTTATAGGGGCGCTCCGGAGCGTAGACTTCGGCTGAAAATATCTTTGTGCTTTCATCTTGTACAACTCTCTCGGCGTAGGCCGGAAGTCGTTCACCTTCTCCACCATTCCAGAACACACGCATCTTATACAGATCTCCGTTGTGGATTCTGTCTGCCGGGAATTTTCCTTCCCAGGTGCCGTCGGGGAGTCGGTCAAGCGCGAAGCGCTCATCATCTTTCCAGTCGGTAAATGTGCCGGTCAAAAGCACTTTGGTGGCATTGGGCAGATAATCCCTGAAAATCCAGTCTCCTTTCTTGTCGCGGTGGAGACCGAAGTATTTATAGGCGTTTGCAAATTCCGAGAGGCTGCCGTCGGTGTTGGCGGTCAGCTCGTCGAGTTTGCGAATCACATCCTGGTGTCTCCCCTCGATGGCGGGAGCGTATGGTTCAAGCCAGGGATCGTTGCGGAGAATATTCAGTTGCTTTTCCATATCTTGGGTTATTGTCTTACCGGATTGGTTTTCCTATATCGAATCTAACAGGTGAATGCATGTTTTGTTTCAATCACACCATATTCCGTAAATTTAGTAATTTTTTTCTTAACTTTGCCGGCAAAGACCAAAAATCGACTTTTATATGTTTTCAGGAATTGTCGAGGAGGCAGCGGTGGTGACCGCGCTCAGGCG
>CAMWLY010000138.1 GCA_947175145.1 uncultured Muribaculaceae bacterium
CCGGCAATGACAAGCACATCACCTACCACCTCCAGTGGCAGTGATTTCATGAAGCGCATATTATCATGAAACTCCATGTGCAGATCGGAGCAATACTGTATCTTCATCGTGTCAGTCTATTCCAAAAGGGTTTCATAAAGGTGGTTATTATTGCCATTATCTCTTGAAATTTTGGAGCGTCCTCAAATTTGATTTTATTACAATATGCTTTCCAACGTTTATCAAGCGTTATATCTTCTGCAAAGGCTGGAGAAAAAACAGGTTCGTCAGCAGTAATATCAGTATGTCGATTCTCAAAAGTTGCTCTAATAGCATCCAGTAGAGTATCTTCATCGAAGCTATTTGCGCCAATTATTCGGTAGAGGTCGAAAAAGTCCTTCATCCGGCTATTGAAAACGCTCTTCTCTACCATAGTCTGAAATTTTTCAGCTATAACCGTTTCCAGCGAATAGGCTATTATTCGTGGATTCTCCATTTCTTCAATTATCGTTGGATAGGTCATGTGGACGGGACTCGGAGTTATCACATCTCCGAAACCGATGTCAAAGGTTAGTTCCTTTCTTACTGTATCAAGCATACCGACAACAGTTATTCTTACCCCCGGATATTTACGCTCTACTGCGATGTCAGATGCGTCAACACTTTCAGGCAAAAATTTCACTCCATCATCATTGACTTCTGTTGAGGCTATTTCCTTAAACGCTGTAACAATGGCAGCCTTATCATTGCTGATATATGTACCCATGAAATCTACATCCAATGTCGGGCGTGGCAAAAACTCATTATAAGCATAGAGTAGCGCACCACCCTTCAATATGAAGTTGCTGCAGTATTTGCTTTCTGATAATCTATACAGAAATCGTTCCTGCATATATCTTACAAGCAGCTGTTGATAACGGCGATTGTCATGGTCACTCAGATTAAGTAGCTTGACTTTAAGCGAATGAGCGAGATTCTTAACCATTATATTTTGACATCAAGATAGTTAGACAATATCTTATAAACACGAAGGTTTTTTGCGTATTGCTGAAGAATGTTGAGATTCTTCTGCGGATAACTCAAATAAGAATTGAGGATTTCAGCCATAACATCAATACCGATTTTATTGCGATATTTTATCGCATCGCATAGACATCGCTCCCTGTTATAAATTGCTACCTCAATACCATCAATTATAGCCGTAGTACGTCCTATATCCAATAAATCTTGTTTCTGGTAAATAAGTGTTATATCGACAGCTTCCGGCAGTCTCACCTTCCGTTTTCTTTCAATCGCCACATAATAAGCATCTGGAATTTGTGTTGTCATTCCATAGTAGTGCCATGCTGAATACAAACAGAGAATCCCATTCGGCACAATTGCATCGATGTCAATCATACCTCCAGCAAGAGTTTCCAACGTAGCGTATACTCCGTTACGAACCTTGATGATTTCTCCATCCTTGGCCTCGCGAAGTATCTCTCTATATAGACGGTTTCCCCTAACTGGGACTATAAATCCGTTCTTATGTACTGATTCATTATTCATAGCGCAAAGTTACGGCATTTATTTGAATTAGCCGTATGTTTTTGCAATATTTTTCTAGAAAACATTATTTCACGAGTATAACAACCGACTATTTGGATAAAATGAACTTCTATCGGCTCAAAATTGAGTCTATATAGCGGAATTTCGGCTCACTAAGATTCTGTATTTACCAATAATCACTCCAATTTGAGCCGATAATCACTAATCGCACACTCTGACGACCCGATTTTCTGGTCGCCCCCTTGATGTGAGGAAAGAAAGACACCGCGATAACAGGTATATTTTCTAACTGCTTCGATTAACTTTCAACAATTAAAAGACAGCCAAAATCTGAGCACTAAACAATATCCCATATATATTTCTGTTCAAATTTTGACGGTTGATTATAATCAAAATCTAACCACTCTTTTCGCCGGTTTTGTACGGCGCGGAGCAAGACTATGAATGTTAAAATTGTGATATTGCTTTGATAATCGGAGATTTATCGATATCTTTGCATTGAGTTTCTGTTGTTTTGCCACCGCGCACCAGCCATTGACTGACGTGCGCTTCAACCCCACACGCGAATGCTAAAACATTTGCAGTGAGTTTCTGTTGTCAGTTTGGCAATTGAAAATTGCCGAATACCTATAAAATCGACAATGGATAAGGCAATTGAAAATCGCCGAACACATATATTATTATACACCGTGAGGCAAATGCGGCTTGTAATGTATTAAATCGCAGTGGGTTAACCACTTACAAATATAGAAAATGTACGATGCTTGTACGGATTTGATTTCTACTCTTTTGTAAGTCAAGAGATTAACCGCTTCTGCATCGCAAAAGGAGATGAAGCTGCCGAAGATGTTGAGTCTATATCTGTGGCGGACGCTATGGAGATGTAGTATATGACTTACTGAGATTTACAGCGAGGTTATGGACTATATAAGATGCGCGAAAAGACGCTATGTCTTCCTTTTAAAGAATTTTATACGCTTTATAGTATGTCCTATGGCAAATGCTATCATTAAAAATCCTATTTTTCCATGAA
>CAMWLY010000139.1 GCA_947175145.1 uncultured Muribaculaceae bacterium
CTGCGAAGTGTCGGATAAATGCTGCCATCCCCGTCGGCACGTATGCGGACGGAAGCATATCGTATGATACCGTCATATCTGTCGGACAAGAGAGTCCGGTTGACCGACGGCGCATGACGCGGCTCTGCGGTATGAAAATCTTTCAAACACCAATGTATGAAAGAACCAAAATTTGTTGCCTTCTCCACCCAGAAAGGAGGCGCAGGCAAAACAACCCTTACCGTGGTAATGGCAAGTTACTTTTACTATGTCAAGGGTATGAAGGTGCTTGTTGTGGATTGCGATTATCCTCAATACAGCATCGAGGAGATGCGGCAACGCGATAAAGATCTCGTTGACTGTAATCCCTCTTTCAAGAAGGCGTTTAGGGAAACCCTTCAGCGTACACATCTGAAGCCATGGCCGCTACTACTGGCTAATCCCGACAACGCAATGACAAAGGTGCGTGAGATTGTGGAGGGAGGAAACGACATTGACATCGTTCTATTCGACCTGCCCGGCACAATCAATAACCGAGGTGTTGTAAATATCCTCAACTGCATGGATTCGGTAATTGTACCCATCGCCGCCGACAGGGTCATTCTCCAGAGTTCACTGGCATTTGCATTGAAGATTCATGAATGGGTAACTACCGGCAAAGCACAGGTCAAAGACCTCTATATGCTCTGGAATCTGGTAGATGCGAGGGAAAAGACTGAGTTGTACGATCAGTATGAGGCTTTATTTGCCGAATATGGATTGGAAACACTGAAAACCCGTATCCCCGATACCAAGAAATTCCGACGTGAGGGGTCAAATACTATGCCGCGTGCAGTATTCCGTTCCACCGTCTTACCTCCCGACAAGACGTTAATCAAAGGAACACGTCTGCCGGAACTTGCCGATGAGATTATAACCCTTCTCAAACTCTGAACTTATGGCGAAAGTATATGAATCGGATGTCGATGCCGACGAATTTATCCGTGGTTTCCGGGAGGAGCCCTCCGGCATAGGCGATTTGAAAAAAGCACCGGTGGCTACTGATAAAGCAGCGTCAGATGAAGTATCAGAGCCTATACACATCAAGACTGGACCTGAGCTTCATGAACGTAGGGTTTCCGAAATAGCCGATGACGAAGACGAGGCTTATCGTCGTAGGTTTCTTCTTGACCCAACCTATATGTGGCCGCAGGAAAAGTTTCAGCCGGTGGAAATAGACCCGGAATTTGTGCAAAAAATACGTAGAATAATCTCGTATGAGAAAAAACGCACCTGCACAGTCAAGGCATACGTCAATAACGTACTTGCCGCTCACTTTGAACAATTTGCCGCAATGATAGAAAAACGGCTTTAATCGCAACATTTTTAATTGAATGAAAAATAATGCTCCTATCTTGACCATTCAGGTCATATCGGGTGGCACGTTGCCTCCCTGTGGAAAATCCGAGAGGGATAAGTACACTGAAAAATTTCTGACTCCAATGGAGATATGCTCCAACTCGAAGGTTTACATTCCTTCTGACCTCCATGCCACATTACAGCGTCTGGTAAAGACAGTGGCAATCCCCGGAGTCTCGCTATCATCATTCGTCACCTCAATTATTATTGAACATATCCGTGAAAACGCTTCTGCAATGAAAGGTGTCTATGATGAGAACCTGCAAGAATTGTTCGGATGACGACATTCTTCCTATGCGCGTTGCTATTGAGCAATGTATTCTTAGTAGGTTTGTTGCTTGTAAGAACTAATCAACCACCTCCGCAGGTAAAGAATGACGAGCCGCCTCCCGATGTGGGAGACGTACAAAAACAAGAAGAGAACATTGAAATTGTGAAAATTGTGAAGGTTGCCGTACACGAGGCGGTGCCGGAGGTACTGAAAGTATTGGGAAGATTCTGTGATGCAGATCCAGCCGACATTGAAGAACCGGCGGAGAATGTTTCAGATGAGCATTCCGGAATCGTGTCAAATGACCGACTTGATGAGGTCTTTACCCATTCGACAGTAACGGCATCTGACCTTGGAGATGAGGAGCCGGAAGTCCTTCCGCCTAAAGCTGACGGTCTTGATTTTAATGCAATGCAGACAACTGTCAATGTTCTCAAAGGCAAATCTACGTCCGAGGAGGATATGGCTATTGCCAAGCAGACTTTACCTGATATGGCCGGCACTGAAATTCTGGAGCGTATTGCTCTCGATCCGATTGTTCGAAAGCGCATTCTTATGATTGAATGTCAGCTACCGGTCATGGTGTTCGAGCCTGAGACAGGCGAGACTGCCGGGGAAAAGAAATCTACAAAGAAAATCGTGTTTCATGCAGATATTGACACGACAGGAGTTGATGAAATCGACTTTAATATTTACCGATAACCAATCTAACCTTAATCTATTACTCTATGCTTAACTATTTCAATAATATCAAAACCAAGTTCACAATCGCAAAATGCCGCCTTGCGGTGGCTATCATCGCCGTAATCCTCGGCATCGTCAAAGCCTCAGCCGCCGGCAACGGACTCAGCGGCATCAAC